>JAMXAU010000118.1 GCA_024281365.1 Nitrospira sp. | reverse complement strand
TGGAGGGGAATTCCTGGATCTTGGTGTTCAGGTCTCGGACGACGGCGTTGTAGTAGCGGCGAGCATTCTGCAGGGCCTCTTCGATGTGGTTGAGGGACGCCTGAAGTTGCGTGAAGCTTTCGACCGCGCGTAGTTGCGGATAGGCTTCAGCGACGGCAAACAGAGATTTCAAGGATTGCGCCAATAAGCCTTCTGCTTCAGCCTTTGCGGAGGGAGTTGTTGCTGACATCGCGCGATTGCGGGCCCCGATTACGGCGTCTAGGGTCTGTTTCTCATGGCCCGCATAGCCTTTGACCGTTTCGACCAGATTGGGGATGAGATCATGCCGCCGCTTGAGTTGCACATCGATGTCTGCCCAGGCACTCTCAGACCGGACCTTCAACCGCACCAGGCTGTTGTAGATACCGATGACGATCAGCACGCACACTGCCAGGACAATCAATGGAATCCACGTCATGGGCGCTCCGTTGCACGGGTATTCAGAAGTCGTGAACTTGTGGGAACTATATCGCTGGGTCGTGGAGCTGTAAAGAAAAGCGAGGATAGCCGACACCAGGGAGGAACTATTCCACGATGGGGAGAATGCGATCAGCCACCGCCTGCACGACGGATTCTTCTTCGGTTGTCGTTTTCGGACCCTTGAAGCTTAGAATCGTTCCTCCGTGACTTGGTGCCTGGATCGTGGCGCTGACCTCAACCCGATCACCGTCTTCAACCTCCGGGTCGCGAACGACTGGTTTGCCGCAGATCCCCAAGACGGCCACTGACAGGGTCGCTTCATCCTCTTCCAGACGGAACAGGTACGCACCATAACACGGATCTCCATTCGCCAAGGTATACGGGGCCAGCGGTTGCACATCTCGTACAGTGCCTCGTACGGTCACATGCCGAAGATGGTAGATCTTCGGTTCCTCGAGAATCTGTTGGAGGCTGATGGGATCTCCGGCCCAGACCAGGGTCGAAGATAGGATCGAGGCGGAGAGCGTAAGGCAATAGAGACGATGAGTTACACGACAAATCATGAGTGGAAACTGCTCGGACTGGGCGTCAGTTTAACATGTTCTTCATAGAAACCCGCAGTAGCTTTGTCTTAGACACCTCGCATCGTTATAATTCAGCCTCGTTGAGCCAAGGAGGATTACGGGCATGGGACATGAGCAACGACTCGGGGCCTTTATCGCGGAGACACGGCCTAAGTTTGAGGATCTCTTGGGCCAGATGGTGGAAGTGCCGTCGATCAGTATGGATTCGTCTCGTGCGGGAGATATGCGGCGTATGGCTGAGCTTGCGAAGCAGTATCTCGGCGATTTGGGGGCCGATCCGCACATCGTCGAGACCGGGGGAGCCCCTATTGTTTCGGGAGGCTGGACTACGGGAGCTGAGTATCCCACCGTCACGATCTACAATCACCTGGATGTGCAGCCTGCGCAAGAGCCTGAGTGGAAACAGGCTCCGTTCGCGTTTCGGAACGATCGTGGGATCTACCATGGCCGAGGGGCGACCGATGACAAGGGACCGGCCCTTACGGCCCTGTTCGGTGCAAAATATGCGATTGAGCAAGGGGTGCCGATCAATATTCGGTTCTTATGGGAGCTTGAGGAAGAGATTGGCAGCCCTCATTTTCGGGCGGGGCTTACGGATCGTGCAGCGATCCCGAGACCGGACTCTGTCATCGTGTCGGATACGATCTGGATCGCCAAGGGGCGGCCTGCGGTCCCCTATGGTCTACGTGGTCTGCTCGGAGCACGTCTGATCTTACGCACCGGGGAGAAAGATGCACATTCAGGTGTCACAGGGGGGGCGGCCCGTAATCCCCTAGCCGAGTTGATGGAGGTGGCAACCTCGTGTGTCGATGCGCGAACTGGGAGAGTGAAGATTCCCGGCTTCTATGATGATGCGGTGGAACCCACGAAGGCCGAGATCAAGAGCTTCCTGAAGTCCGGTTTCCAGGTGAAGGGTTTCAAGGAAGCCTATGGGTTTCGGTCGCTACGGGTTCAGGATCCTGCCGATGTCCTGCGGCGGATTTGGGCCTCGCCGACGTTCGAAATTCATGGTCTCAGCGGCGGCTACCATGGACAGGGTGTGAAGACCGTCGTGCCTGGCCATGCCGAGCTGAAGGTCAGCATGCGCCTGGTCCCAGACCAGGTTCCTGATCGTGTATTTGCCCTCTTCAAGAAACACGTCGCCAAGATCAATCCGACTATTAAGGTAGAGCGAGAGGGGATGCTCCATCCATTTAAGGGGAGCTTTACCGGGCCTTATGTGGATTGTGTGAAGCGGGCCGTGAAAGCGGGATTCGGAAAAGAACCGGCCTTCGTACGTGAGGGAGGATCGATTGGGGCGGTCGTCACGATGCAGAATATGTGGAAGGTTCCAATTTTATTCATGGGGTTAAGTTTGCCGGAACATGGCTATCATGCGCCCAATGAATATTTCGACTGGGGGCAAGCCTCCGGTGGAATGAAGGCATTTGCCTGTTACTTTGAAGAGTTAGCACGAATGGGAAAGGATTAGAGGTAGAATGTAGCTCTAATTGTGTATCTCGCTTATGGGACCTACAAGGGTCAGTTTTGAACAGAGTTTCACAAAAATTGGTTGACTGTGTTGTTTCTTCTGCAGTGATAGGATGAAATTTCCCAACTCTTAACGATTCTGATCCCATAAGTCATTGAAAGTGCGAGTGGGGAAAAGCCTGCCGCTTCAATGATGGGGCATAGAAGTTGCTCACTTGCTCAATAGTGAGATGGGTACATGGTTTTCCATGGGTTTCCCGTCTCGATACTTGTCCTCTCATCACGGTTGAATGTGCAAGGATTGGTTAGGTATCCTGGCGGCCTATGGATGGCGAATTGGGTCAGACGGTTGTCGTCGTCATGGTGAGTGTGGCGAACCAAGAGGAAGCAGGAAAAATTGCCGACCTGGTGGTAAGATCCCGCCTTGCGGCTTGTGCTTCAACTATTCCCACAGTCCAGTCAACCTACCGGTGGGAAGGAAAGATTGTAAACGATCAGGAGTCGCTTATCTTCATGAAAACAACATCCGATAAAGTCTTGCCTCTTCAAGAGGCGATTTTAAAAGTTCACTCTTATAAGGTGCCTGAAATCATAGCGATTTCTGTTACACAGGGATTTCAGCCGTATCTGGACTGGGTTCGGAGCGAGGTATCCTAGCTCATGGGGCTGACCTGACTTCAGGGGCATACCGGTTTTTAGGGGGGTTGACCGGGAGGAAGAGAAGTCGGTAACGTGGCGGTCTCCACCGGGTGAACCTACCGGGATCAATTGGCAGGGGGGCGATGACTATGGCTCAGACAACGAATCAAGACGGCGGGACTTATACGGTTGTCGTCTTTCGAGGGTCGACGGCAAAACCGTTGCGTTTCAGTTTTTCGAAAAAGCTTCTCCGGACGTTGCTGACCTCTGTTGGTCTCCTTGTTGTTGCCGATCTGTTCGTCGTTTCTCACTACGTTGTCAGGACGGGAGAGGTATGGGAACTGTCTGCGTTCCGCAGTGAGGCAATGAGTGCGCGTGAGCAGACTGCGGCATTTACGACAGCCATCGATGATCTCAAGAAGCGAATTGGGGCCATGAACGAGGTCAATCAACGACTTCGAGTCATGCTGGGGATCGAGGTTCCAAAGTCAGGTGATATGGTGAATGGCCGAGGTGGTGAGGACGTTCCCCTTCTCGAAGGAGGGGCCATGCCCGGCCTCAACGGGAATGTGAGTACGGGGTCAGCAAGTTCGGGAAGCTCCAAAGATGGGGGAGAGAGGACCACCCAGGATTCTGCCGCTGGGGTTGACCTATCAAAAGATCATCTTGAGGCGGTTGCTGCAGTCAAGGATGGTCTGGAGTGGCTCTCGAAAGCGACCACAGCCCAAGAACGCATCTTGTCGGAATTATCGGAGGCTGCAGAGCAACGTTCCTCTCGATGGGCTTCGACCCCTTCTATTTGGCCGGTAAAGGGATGGGTGACATCAGGGTTTGGCCCTCGTGTTTCTCCTTTCACTGAGAAGCCAGCGTGGCACGATGGGTTGGATATTGGGGCGGCCCCCAATACTCCGGTTCGTGCACCGGCACAGGGCCGGGTGACCTCAACAGGCTATGATCCGAAACTCGGGAATATGGTCCGCGTCGACCATGGGTTTGGAGTTGAAACGCTCTACGGACATTTGGCCAAGGCTTTGGTCAAGGAAGGTCAGCGAGTCGATCGTGGCGATGTCATTGCGCTGGTTGGCAGTTCAGGTCTGTCGACTGGTCCGCACCTGCACTATATGGTGAAGCTGAACGGCCAGGCACTTGATCCAACCAAGTACATCCTCGAGTAAGTAGCATGGGAGTGAAGGCTCACGAAGCCCTTCCCATTCCTGTATCGGTTCCCTGCTTTTCCCCTCGTAACTAAGACAGTCTGGCCTGCTTCTCCTCTTTATAACTCAACGAACAGTGGTATACTCCGGCCCTGTGTGATTGAGCTCAAGCCAAAATGAGTGTCTCTTGACCGACCTAGAAATCGCGCAATCCGTCACCTCTCGCCCCATTCTCGACATCGGAGCCCAACTCGGGATCGGTGCCGAAGAGCTGACCTGTTATGGCCGGGATAAGGCAAAGATCTCTCCAGAGATTTTGGCCCGTCTCCACACTACATCCAAGGGACATTATGTCCTTGTCACCGCGATCAACCCTACACCTCTTGGCGAGGGAAAAACGACGACGTCGATTGGTCTGGCCATGGGGCTAACCCGGCTTGGGCATCGTACCGCTCTTACGTTACGCCAGCCGTCGCTCGGCCCGGTGTTCGGAGTGAAGGGCGGTGGTACCGGTGGCGGGCATGCCCAAGTCATTCCGATGGAGGAAATCAACCTTCACCTGACCGGAGACGCCCATGCGGTGGCTGCCAGCCATAATCTGCTCTCTGCATTCGTGGACAATCATCTGTTTCATGGAAATCGGCTCTTGATTGATCCACAAAAGATCACCTGGCCGCGAACGTTGAATGTCAACGATCGGGCACTTCGAGAGATCGTATTAGGAGAGGGGACAGGTGGCCGCGCAGGCCAATTTGTCATTACCGAGGCATCTGAGATCATGGCGGTCTTGGCCCTCGCAAAGGACCGGCGAGATCTTCGGGAGCGTCTTAGTCGCATCGTCGTCGGATTGACGACGTCTGGAAAGCCGGTCAGAGCTGAGGCGCTCGGGTGTGTAGGAGCGATGGAGGTCCTGCTGAAGGATGCGTTGAAGCCCAATTTGGTTCAAACCTTGGAAGGGACTCCCGCATTTGTGCATACAGGACCATTCGGGAATATTGCCCACGGTAATTGCTCGATCATCTCTGACGCGATTGCATTGCGATGTGCCGATTTTGTTGTCACGGAGGCAGGGTTCGGGAGTGATCTTGGGGCGGAGAAATTTTTTAACATCAAGTGCCGGGTTTCGGGGAATTCACCAGCAGTGGCGGTGGTCGTTGCGACCCTGCGGGCATTGAAACTTCATGGCGGAGGCGGTGTGGCAAAAGCAGGTGTGCCGTTGCCCACAAGTCTCACGGGGCCGAACCAGGAAGCTTTATCAAAGGGCATCGCTAATTTGGAACAACATGTGGCCAATGTGCGGGCACATGGGGTACCAGTGGTTGTCGCGGTGAATGCCTTCAAGGACGATCCACAGGATGAATTGGACTGGGTGCGTGAGCAATCGATGAAGATGGGAGCCATGGATGCCGCCGTCTCAACTCATTGGACGGATGGAGGCAAGGGGGCCGAGCAGCTTGCAGTCGCTGTGGCGAAAGCAGTCCAAACGCCAGGGCAGTTCAGGCATCTCTATGACGTGTCCTTGCCGATCAAGAAAAAGATCGAAACCATTGCCACGACCATGTACGGAGCGGACGGGGTTCAATTCGAGCCGGAGGCAGAACGTCAAATAGATACGGCTGAAGCGTTAGGGTATGGGAACTTGCCGGTCTGTATGGCCAAGACCCCACTCTCACTTTCACACGACTCGACACTCAAGGGGAGACCGAAAGGGTTTATCGTTCCGATCAAAGAGCTTCGAATCCTGGCTGGGGCCGGATTTGTAACAGCCGTCTGTTCAGGGATTCAGTTGATGCCAGGGTTACCGAAGAAACCGGCGGGTGAGCGGATCAGCTTGGATGCGACCAGTGGAAAAATCGTAGGACTTTCGTAGCAGGATATTGAAAAAGGTCGCCAGCTTTGTTCTCGCATCGCTCAGCGGCTCAACGTACCGAAGCGTATGCCTCACCACTTCGCTCGCTCCGGCCTTGCCGGAGCGGCCTTTTTGAATATCCTGCAGGTGTTTATGTCTGTGAAAACTCAGCGCTGCTTCAAGTACCGGAAGAACTCGGAATCCGGGCTCATGACCAGTGTGGAACCGTCCTTGAACGCGCTCTTGTAGGCTTCCATCGAACGGGTAAACT
>JAMXAU010000117.1 GCA_024281365.1 Nitrospira sp. | reverse complement strand
TGATCAAGAAGGCCGAGATCGATACCTTGAAGGAAGCCATGGAGCAAGGAACAGATGAAGGGTGTCAGACCTTCGACCATGTCTTATTTCAACTCTATAAGGCGAATAAGATTTCGCTGGAGCAGGCCCTGATCAATGCCGATAGTGCTAATAACCTCCGCTTGAAAATCAAACTGGAGGGGCTCAAAGGCGACGAGGCCGTAAATGCGCTGCTTGATAAACAGCCGGGGACGGGTCCTGGTTCGGATGCATTCAAAATTCAGGGAGGCCCATCCGGAAACGTGACGCCCTTCCGAAAACGATAAAGTTCATGTTCCCCTCTCACACTTGGTGCGGACTGATCCCAGATTTCATCCACGCAACCCAGTTCTTCTTAGTTTTCACGAGTCTGTTGCTCAAGGTACGCGGCAATCTTTTCAAGGGCTAACGCGCTGAGTTTAGACCCATACCAGGCCGGCATGGTGTGTTCCGGGTATCCCGGAACCACAAAGCGCTGAGGATCCAAAACGGATTCCACGATATACTCATGGACCGTCTTGGCTTGTCCGTAGTAAGTCGGATCGTTGAGTCGCTGTATTCCGGTGGTGCCGAGTATCAAGGCGGGACCGACGTGGCCGTTGGCTCCAGGAATACCAGGGATCACATGGCAGACCGCGCATCCGGCATGTATAAACAGGTCGCTGAACGATTCCTCCCCTGTTACTAACGGCACTTTGTCCGGTGTGAGCGATGTTTCCGTGGACGTAGTCAGTAATAATTGGGAAGAAGGGGTTCGAAGCGCCCAGAGCACAGATAGACAGATCAACCCGCTGCCCAGACCACAGCTGGGTTCGGTGGTCGTGATCCTGGTTGTGATGTGGTGGATTTGGTTTGACCAGAGGACATGGTGAAAAGGCTGCAGAAAAGACTGCTCAATAACCAGCGGCCGTTGTATTCATGAACAATTCAGAGAGCAGACGATGGTGTGTGTCCCGCTCGTCCGCATTGATGAATGCCGACCATCGGGACACATGAGATCTACCTGTTATTTCCCTTGAGCCAGCTTGAGAAGCTGCTCCAATGGACCGGCCTCGATTTTTCCGTTCGGGGTTAATTTGTCGATCAGGTTCGGAAGCAGGGCAGACAATTGTGAACTTGTATCTTGCGGAGACAACCCGGCCGTACTTGCGAGCTGTTTGAGTAGATCGCCTCCGAGACCTTGCTCAATCTGTTGCGGCGTCGCCGGCATATTCTGCCCCGTACTGACCCACGAATTCACGATCTCTCCCAATCCGTTTTTCTGAAAGGCCTGAACCAGCCCCGCGAGTCCGCCAAGGTTGCTGTTGTTGCCCAGCAAGCTGGTGACGGCTTGGAGCAGCGGGTTCTGTGCACTCTGCCCGCCCAGAAGACCACCAACGACTTGGCTCATCTGATCCATCAATCCCATAATCGGTACCTCCGTTCAAAGTGACGTGCGCGAATTCGATCCTCATGGTTGTGCCACGTACGTGATGTACCATAGGTGACATGTAGAGTCCAAGAGAGAATCTGCTGGTGAGCATGCGGGATCCGGTCATCATGCGGAGATCTTGTAGATTCTGGAATTTATGAGGTTGTATTGTGATGGAATACGAATAATTTAGAGCGTCATGATTGGCGACCAACGTTGTATGTTCAGCGGGGGGGGCTTGCACGGACAAAACATCTGTTATGATGATTCACCGAAGGTCGAAGATGGAAAAGGATAGACCGCGTCTTCTCATCAGCCTCATTGCGATAGGGTTCGCCTGTATCATGGCATTGACTCTTCCCGCATCTGCAGAAATGTATGTGGCCGGAACTGCGGGAGTGAACTTTGCCGATCGGATTAATAGCATTGCCGGGACTGGTAGCCAGGCCGGAGTTCCCGGTCCACTTGTCGACTTTGATCTCCAAAACTCGATTGCCTATGGCGCCAAAGTGGGATACTTCCCCGGTCACAGTTGGATCGGGATCGAAGGTGAAGCTCTTCATACGACACCACACCTCAAGCAGCTGGATTCAGATCCAGGGATCCACATGCGAGTCACCACGGTCGGGGCCAATGTTATTGCACGATACCCAGGCCGAACGTTTCAGCCCTACATTGGTGCCGGCATAGGAGCGGCGATCGCTCACATCGGTGATACGGCGACCGTACGAAGTGACTCTGACGTAGCCGCAGCCTGGAATGTGCTGGTAGGTCTTCGTGCATTCGTCACGCCGAAGATCGCGCTCTTCGGGGAGTATAAGTATGGAGGGGCAACCTTGAAGTTTGATCAGGCATTTGGTGATCTCGGTGGCTTCAGCGGCAATTATCGCGCACAGCATATCCTGGGCGGGCTGTCGTATCACTTCTAGGAGAGGAAGATGACCATGTCACGCATGATGATGCTCGCTCCCCTGGTTGGTGGGGCGCTCATGTGTTCTGCTTGTGCGGAATCGATCCATCAGGTCCAACGCGATACGGAGTTGCTCGGAGTTCCTCTGGGATTGGAACAGGAGATTGATACGACTGTCCGTTTTGCGGACTTGAAGCAAGCGCCCAGCGAATATATCGGGCGAACGGTCATGATCGGCGGGAGCGTCATTCGAGCCAAGCGGACGGAAGCAGGAACAGAGTTGGAAATCTTGCAACTGCCGACCGAAAAAGAAGGAACCTTGACGGAAGAACGGCTTCGATCCGCAAGGCCGGTTTCTCGCGGTTCGAGAACAATTTCTTGATCCGGCAAGCCTTCCCCAAGGCACGCCTATTACTGTGATCGGGACCGTGAAAGGCGAGACCACAAGAGCACTTGATGACAGCGACTATACCTACCCCATCCTTGACGTGAAACACATCATCGATTGGAGCAGTATCGCTTCTCAGAGACGACGAGATCGAAGCCCATACTATGGATACTATTACCCGCCCTACGGGTATAGCGGGTTCTTGCCGTATGGTGGGTATTGGGGGAGAGACGAACAAGTTGAGGATCTTCTGTCTCGACGCCGGCTACTAAGTGTATTGGTAGCCACGAGTGCCACGTATCTTATCGGTGGTAGCCAAGGTCTCGCTCAAACTTCCCCAACTGCTCGCTCGCTCTGCATCGTCCGTCCTGAACAAACTGAGGGGCCCTACTTTCTCGATGAACGACTGCATCGATCAGATATTCGGTCAGATCCTGCCAGTAAACAGATGACTCCCGGCGTGCCATTGACCATCGCGTTCCAGGTCAAACGTCTCAAGGCAGGTCACTGCCAACCGCTACCCGATGCCCAAGTCGACATCTGGCATTGCGATGCGAGAGGCGTCTATTCCGATGTTCAAGACCCTGCATTTGATACGACAGGACAAAAGTTCTTGCGCGGATACCAACTCACCGATGCTCAAGGAACCGCACAATTCCACACGATCTATCCAGGCTGGTATCCCATTCGGACCGTGCACATTCATGTCAAGATCCGAACAGCGCCGGCCATCGGAAAAAGATATGAATTCACGTCACAAATGTACTTTCCCGATGACCTGACAGATCACGTACATAAGGCACTCCCCTACTCGTCGAATGGTCGCCGCCGCGTACGCAATCACCATGATTTCATCTTTCGTGACGGAGGTGATCGTCTAATGTTGCAGCCATCAGAAACGAACGATGGCTATACCGCGACCTTTCCGATCGCACTGCTCATCTCCTAATGCCCGTCCGTATGATTCTACGTATTGACGCACTCCTTCGGATCCCGATAGGCTCCAGTCACTCACACAGACTTTTCTCCAGGAGGATATGCATATGAGACTACTTCGTGATGTTGGTCTGCTGACGTGCGCCGTACTTGTTCCGCTTACTGTGACTGCCGCCCCACCGCCCGAAGTGAAAGTCGATTACTCGGCGGACAGCATGATGGAGACGGAAGGCGGTATGACGATGAAATCACGCATCTACCACACGGTCGAGAAGGATCGGATGGAGATGGGTGGATCGGACGGTATGGTCTCGATCATTCGGAAGGACAAGAAGGTGGTCTGGCAGTTAATGGGTGACATGTACATGGAAATGCCGATGGATGCCTCCAATGCATCGGGAATGGACGCCTTTGATATCGTGGAGCAGGCCGAAGTGGGGCAGGAAACCATCAATGGTCTGAAGACCACGAAGTCCAAGATTGTTGCCGTGAAGAAGGACGGCTCCGGGAAATTCGGCGGCTTCTTCTGGACGACAAAGGAGGGTATCACCGTCAAGATGGACATGCTGTCGAAAGAGGGCGACAAGAAGATGAGGATGACCAGTGAGCTGACCAATCTGAAGATCGAAAAACAGGATCCTGCACTTTTCGAAATCCCCGCCGGCTACACCAAGAACGACATGGGTGCCATGATGGGTGGCATGCCCAATATGGAAGAGTTGAAGAAGAATGCACGACAGCAGAGACAATCTCGTGAAAACCAAGCCAAAGAAAGCCTGGGTGAGCAAATGCCTGACGTCAATAAGATGATGAAGGGACTCTTCGGCAAGTAACGGAGGACAAGAGTGATGTCTATCACAAGAACAGCAGGCTATTCCCTTATGCTGATCACACTGATGGCTCCAGCCGTCCATGCCGACGACCCCTGTTTGGGAGATGACGAAAAGAAGGCTGCTTTGGCCCGATCGGCAGCCCTGCAAAAAGCTGAACAAGGCGGTCAGTCTGCCGCTCTCTTTGATGCCTATCTTCGGATCGTGGCCGACGACTGTATGGATCGGTATGACAAGAATGCAGTGAGTCGAGCCAAGGCGAACATCACAAAGCTGGGGCGTGATCTGGCTAAGGCCGCAGAAACGAAAGGGGCACTGTACGCCGATGATCCAAGACGGCCGGATGGCCAGGCGACAGCCTTTCGGTACTACGAAGCGATCGGCGACCATCAGGAAGCCAACCGTGTCCTCGTGAAGGCTGTTCAGGTGAAACCAGAAGACCTGCGTCTGTTTGAGGCGGCTTGGAATATTGATAACGGGCGATATGGACCGGTCGATCCAACTACCGGATCACGACAACCCTATAGTTCCCCACCAGCATTCCGGCAAGAACTTGTGAAGGTGGCCTCGATGAATGCCGATCGGCTGATGAAGGCCGAGGAGAGAGACGCGCAAGGGCTGACCGGGAACATCGGCGAACTCGGGAAAGCCAGCACGCAGTCCATCGAGAAACTCAGGAGTGCGGCTATTTGGATGAAATACCTTCCATCTGGAGACAAACCTGCACGGGACCGCGCTGAGCAACGCGGCGATACCATCATGAAGCGTCCGGACCCGACCTTCACACAAAGCCAAGCGATGATGTATTACGAATTCGCCGGTTCACCTAAGGCAAAAGACATGGCTGCGCAAATTAAGCAGAAAAGTGAAGTGTCTCAGCGGGCCATAGAGAAAGCCGGCGAGAGCATGAAGGGCATGTTCAACCAGAAGAGTGAAGCCGAACAAAAGCAGTTCGACAAGAAGAAAGCCGACCTCGAAAAAGAACTAGTTTTTTAGCCAGCTCTCTCTATTTGCGAGCTCACCTTTCCGTCGATCTGTTGGAGAGCATCGGCTATGTTGTTGGTTGTTGACGCGTAGGAGGCAATCGGAACTTCCAATTTCACTGGAGTAGCCGCGGGCAGCGGCGGAGTCACTTCTGTCATGGAGAAGACAATAGCCGTCTGCATCCCTTCGGGTTGTTTTATTTCCTCTTTGATCCTCCCCACGTGTGCGGCAATCAGTTGCTCGACGGCCGTGGCAAGCGAGAGCAGTCCCTTGGCGGCGAGCGAGGTTGGTGTCGCTTCGATTACGGGCAAGAACTTTCGAATGGCCTGAGGAACGGCAGGGTCGTCTGGAATTTCCCCCAATAACATCAGGTCCCCACCGACGTACTGATGGAGAATTTTGCGAAGGTAGAGGATATTGACCTGGGAGCTGTTGGAGGCGCGATTGATGATGAGGCCGGGCCGAAACGAGCGTAGCGCAGCGGCTGCTACGTCGCGTCCTTCTCCGTCGGTAGCACCCGCAACAGTCATCACTTCTTCTACGCTGTGGAAGTCCCTGTTGGACAGGACGTCCGACAGGGGGCTACGAGCGAGAAAGCAGGATAAGACACGACGGATCGCCGCTAACTTAATGAATCGGTAGAGGTCCAGCACCGCCGTTGGTTCCGGAGTTGCGACCGCCAAATGGATGTCGCCCATCAAGAAAAAGTCGAGTGCGTGGTAGCTCGTGCCGGCTCCAATGTCGATCACCACGACATCCGCAGTGAGTTCCTGGAACTGCTTCATCAGCCGCTTCTTGCGCGCATACACCATGTTAGCCGTTGCCAAGGTCTCGCCTGTTCCAGGAATCAGGCGAAGATTGGGATGCAGCGTGATGGGAATGGCCACGTCCGCCAGTCGATTCACTCCCTTGTTTAAGAAATCCGTCAAGGTCACCGGTGGATTCAATTCTCCGAACATGATATGGGCATCGGCTCCACCCACGTCGAGGTCGGCCAGGACGACCTGACGTCCCGTCTTCGCCAAAGCCAATGCTAGATTTGCAGACACCACGCTCTTCCCGACGCCGCCTTTTCCTGATGCCACTGAAATGAGAGTTGCCATACGGGCTGCCGTTTCGTGAGTGAGAAAATTGATCGGGATCTATCCGACTGGAAGCACCTGTGATGCCGTCATTGTAGCGGCTACTGATCAAAAAGAAAAGGGAAATGCGGGAATCCGTGATGGTCAGTCGCGTATCGATCAATGCAAAAAGCCATGAATTTCTCCGTCGTTCCAGTCATCTGCGGACATGGAACAGAGGATACTCGTGGTATGCTACTCAACGGCTCCAGCTGAGTCGCATCGAATGTTCCTCAGATCGTCATGCGTAAAGCCAAGATCATCTGTACCATTGGACCTGCGAGTTCCTCGCCGGCGACTGTCGATCGCCTAATCGCGAGGCGGGATGAACGTGGCCCGGTTGAACTTCTCCCCACTGGACGTACGAATGGCATGTCGCAGCGATCACCACGATTCGTCAGGCCGCTGCCAGGCAGGGGACTACGGTGGCCATCATTCAGGATCTGCAAGGACCGAGGATTCGAGTGGGTCTTGTGCCGCAGGCAGGGATTCACGTCACAGCCGGGGTCAGTCGGTCCGTCTCCGTGCAGTGCTGCTCCGAGCGTGAAGCACGATCGACGGATCACGCTGTTCCTGACGACATTCCTGTTTCATATCCGTCTCTGACGCGCGACCTTTATGCTGGGTCCAGGATTCTGATCAATGACGGGTTGATTGAGCTCGTGGCCGACCGCATCAAAGATGACATCGTAGAATGTTCCGTCCTCACTGGAGGCACGATTACCTCCCACAAAGGAATTAATCTGCCTGGCACGGTAGTCAGTGCGCCCACATTGACCGAAAAAGACCGGCAGGACATTCGGTTTGGTGTCGAACAGGGTGTGGACTATGTGGCGCTTTCCTTCGTCCGTGGCCCACAGGATATCGAGACGGCGCGTGCTGTGCTGCAACAGTACGGACGTCGCATTCCGCTCATCGCAAAGATCGAACGGGCCGAGGCCGTCGCGGCACTGGACGACATTTTGGGATGTGCGGACGGTGTGATGATCGCGCGCGGGGATCTTGGCGTGGAGATGGGGCCGGAAGCGGTGCCGATCTTACAGAAGCGCATTATCGTCGAAGCCAATCGTCGGCGCCGGTTGGTGATCACCGCCACGCAGATGTTGGAATCGATGACGCAGGCCACCAGGCCGACGAGAGCAGAAGCGTCGGATGTCGCCAATGCCGTCTTTGACGGCAGCGATGCCGTGATGCTGTCCGCTGAAACGGCCGTCGGGGCTTATCCGGTTGAAGCGGTGCAGGTGATGGATCGTCTGATTCGCGCAGCGGAAGACACCACCGAACCTGGTGTGACCATGCTGACGGATCCTGGCAGGGACCTTCTGTCGCTTGCAGAGGCGGTCTCCGCCGCTGCCGCCTCCGCAGCCAGATCGGTCGGGGCGAGGGCCATCGTGGCGTTCACAGAAAGCGGCACGACCGCACGGTTGATCTCCAAACACCGACCGGCCTCCCCTCTCCTGGCCTTCACTCCATCTGAAACGATTCAACGGCAGATGGCCCTGTATTGGGGCGTACGTCCCTTTCCCATGTCACAAGGAAGACCACCTGAAGCCTGGATCGCAGAAGCGGAACAACGGCTCACGGCTGAGCACCTCTGTAGGCCTGGAGACATCGTCGCCGTTGTGTCCGGAACTATGGCGGGACAAGTCGGTGGCACGAATATGCTGAAGCTGCACAAAATCAGTTCGCTCCCGTCTGGAGATGACCAGACTCTCGTCGCATCGCCGCAGTCATAAACAACTCGCATCATGTATCCGCGGTACCAGGCTTGATTCGACCATCCGAAGGAGCTAGG
>JAMXAU010000116.1 GCA_024281365.1 Nitrospira sp. | reverse complement strand
CTGATGCAACGATCCTGAGACGAACCTTCATCACCAATGCGAAGAGCGGTGAAATGTCCGTCATCGAGAATGATTCTGCGGTGCCGAGCACCTATCTGACGGTTAAGGGCACGATTGATCTTTGTGACAGCGCCAGGGAGGCCACTCCTTGTGACAGCAACGTTGCTACTCCAAATGCCTCTTCGCCGCACGGGATTGCTTGGTCCATAGCAACTGGGAAAGTGTACAGCCGCCAGGAGGGGTATGAGAACGTCGTCGAGGTCGATCCTAATACGATGCAAATCGTTCGCAAGGTGGATATTGCCCCCTTTTCCTCATCGGGGATCAGTCCGGACGGCAAGTTCCTGTTCCTTCGCGCTACGGATAAGGCCACGAATCCCGATCATGTCCTGGGCAAACTGGGGGTGATAGATTTGACGGCGAACCCGCTTGCCGTCACGGTGTTTCCAGATCTCCAGGATATTGCGCCGGCCTCCTTCAAGTTCAGTCCGGATGGCACCAAGTTGTACCTGACACAGTCGAACGACGATACCGGTTTGACGGACGCCCAAAAGGCGAATCTGAAGCGAGATAAGCTGGTGGTGCTTAACACGGCAGCATTACCCGCTGCGCCCACTGTGACGACGGAGATCAGTCTCTTGGCATCTCCTGGAGGCCACAGCCTGGATTTGCATGTGCATGACGGCACGCTGAAACACCTTTGGGTCACCAACAGGGACGACAACTCTGTCTCGGTAATCAACGCCGCGAGCAATCAGCTAGTACAGCGGGTGGCGGTCGGCAATGCGCCGGGTGGGCTCCTGGTGTATGAGAGCAGCGAATTGGCAGGTGCTCAGCACTAGACGACGGTGCCAACACCAGAACGACTGGCGGCCTGCGCAGAGAATTGACAGCACTGTGAACCGGCAGTCGAATTCTGATGCGTGATGATTGAGATGAATGAGGGATATGTCCGAGCCGGCTGCCTCCGGCTCGGATTCAGCGCGGGGTGGAGGCGCTCCTCCCTTGGCCTTCGCCCCGCACTTTTTTATTGGGCATGTTGGGCTTGCATAAGTGGTGTGGGAACAGCCATAAGAGATACATGGCATTGGTGGGTGAAAAACAGTTTGTGGTTCCTGCCTGGGCCATCTCATTGGTTCTGCATGGAGTGGTCGTTGGTCTATCCTTCGCATTTTCAGCACAGATCAAGCCTCTTGTGCAGAAAAATCTCTTCAGCTGGAATGTAGCCCTCGTGCAGCAAGCAACTGACGTTTCACAAGCAGAGCCGACAGAATCGATAACCGCATCGGTGAAGCCGGTAGTAAAAAAGGTTCTTCCCGCACTGCCTAGGCCTGTGCCGGAACCGTCTCAGCCCATTAGGCCGACGGAACAGAACATTGAAACGCCGCCGCCAACGATCGTGCAGCAGTCAGCGGTTCCTCAAGTACGTGAAGAGCCACCTGAACAACGGGTAGTTGAAGTGACTGAGGCCAAAACTCAGCCAATCTTGGAATCAAAGGAGTCCATGGCATCTACGACTCCGTCTGAACCAGGTGAGTCTCAGCTGTCTCAGCCGGAACCGGCTGTGAATCCAGCAGTTCCTGCCGTGACTTCCGAAGCTCCGATTTCTCAAGAGAATGCGGTTAGTGCTGTTGCGATGTCTGGTGCTGAAGCGAGGACAGACAACCGATGGTTGGCTGAATCATTGTGGCGTCGGGTCGCAGAGCTGAAGCGCTATCCAAGCGCTGCCCGTCTGAATGGGCAAGAAGGAAAAGTCATTCTGAAAGCCGTCATTCGATCGGATGGTCAGTTGGCTGATGTCGTTGTGCAGAAAAGCTCAGGACACAGCGTGCTCGATGAGGCAGCGATCGAAGCGGTCAAGCTCGCATGCCCGCTTTATATGAAACAGGCCATTGGAAAGCCGCAGATCGTCGTGAGTCTGCCCATCGTGTACAGTTTGGCAAACTAAGGATGTATGGGCTGCGTGCAGTGCAGCGCTGGATTGAAAACATCACATGATGAAAGTTTGTGGTGCAGTTATGAGTAACCGTAGCAGACAAGTTCTGAGCATTCATGTATAGTGCAAACCTGATAATAGGGACCGGAATGCACGTGAATCGCTTACGCCACTCATTATCTCATCTTTCAATCGCCGGCTGTGCAGCGTTACTGTACGCTGTACTGCTTGTCCTGGGCAGTAGTTGCAATCTGGTTCATGGTGACCTCAATCAAAGTCATCACCACCATCATACTGACGAAGATTCATCCGCCGCGGACCAGTTCTGTGCCTGGGCTTGTCAGGCTACGGCGGACACGGTAGCGGTAGGTGGGCCACCACTGACTGTCAGGAATGTCGATAGTGAGCCGGTAGAATTCACTTCCACTGGACTTCTTTTCTCCACATATTCTTCCGCAATCCATTCGCGGGCACCTCCTTCGAGTTTTTTCGTCAGGTTTGCCTAATTCGTACCGAGCAGTCGTGCTCTCGTGTGCTGGTACGATTTAGCCTGCTTGCGCCCATTTCACAATCAAGCTGTCGGTGTGTGACTCGTCCGGGAAGGTGACCTTCCCCCCGGACCAAGCGCGGGGCGAAGGTTGGCTGCCTCCATCTTGGCCCCGCCCTTTATATCCGAGGGAGTGACTGTCGAAAGTTGTGAGTCAAGCGCGTGTGTCAGCAAGAAGCAGTGGCCTTGGAGCCCGGGGCACTACGCAGTGCAAGTGAGTGTGAGATAGATGAACTGTCCGAGCAGGTTGGCGCGGGGCGAAGGTTGGCTGCCTCCACCTTGGCCCCGCCCTTTATCACAGAGTGGATCAGTGTAGGGGGATGACGATCAAGAATGCTTTCTAGTCCTACAACGCATGCAGAGGAGCGGAATACTCCTGTGCAGATCCAGTGTCGGCAATGGTGGAAGTGGGATGGATGGACTGTCCGAGCAGGTGACCCTCCGGCTCGGACCAAGCGCGGGGCGAAGGTTGGCTGCCTCCACCTTGGCCCCGCCCTTTATATCCTAATAAGACCGCGCTCGATTATCGTTACGAGCGTTCTGGGGCATCTTTGTGAGGGGAGCCTAGCGCAGTGATGGCCGAAATTTATGGTGGTACCGGACGGCTCCATGCAGTACCAAGCTTATGTTGTCAAAAGTGTAGCATCCGTGAGCAATGGTGAGTATGCGTAGGTAGACAGCTATTAAGCGCTCATGTACAAGAGCACCTATTGTAGATAGAGTCGTAAGAGCCTAAGTGGAACAGCACGTTGGGGCTGAGAACGTGAAACGATTGAATCGGACCTTCTATAGTCTTTCCATTGTCGGCTGCACAGTGCTGATGTATGCCGCACTTGTCGTGCTGAGTGCAGGCTGTGCACTGGCTCACGCCGACCAGACCCAGGCGCATCACCATCATAGCGAGGAGAGTTCATCCTCTCAAAGTGCATTCTGCGCCTGGGCTTGCCAAGCGACATCGGATATCGCCTCCGTGGCTGAACCATCCATGGGGGTTGTCTGGTTGGTCACCGAGCCTCAAGTACTGCCTTCAGCTGTTTATCCTGTTTCTTCCGTTTCAACCCTACTTCATCCTCGAGCGCCTCCAGTCACTACCCTTCTCGCGCGTGGATAAGGATCACGAGGGGCGTACGCGTTCTCGCTAACGTCCTAGGATGATGCATTCCACGATTTTTTGATTGTGACACATAACGGTTCAGTCTGAGTCAAGCAGCCGTTGGCTCGGACGAGTGCGGGGGAAGGTGCTTCTTCCTCGGCCTTCGCCCCGCCATTTGAACAGGTGACGACGGTAACGAGTCATTTCCCGATTGTGGTACGGAAACATTCAGGAAAGTTATGGAGGGTTCATCATGGATGTCATCGGCATGTTGCAGAACAAACAGTTACTCCGCGTAGACGAAGCCGCAAAGATTCTTAATGTCAGCCGCTGGACGGTGTATCGATGGGTCGAGGCCGGTCGGCTGGGTGGCGCGCGGGCGCACCGGCAGTTTGAGAATTTTCAGCCACATGCTGGCGCAGCCCTTCACAATCTTCATTTGCGTCGGAGCGATCCAGGCAGAACGCGTCGATGTACCGATCAAGCACAATTCACTCAAGCCCCGGGCGGTGAGCGCACGGTCTCTAGGTCGTGAAACGAGCCGGTTGCGACAGGCTGCCGCAGTCTGACTCGAGGTCTCAACGCCGATGCGCCGTGCAGCGTCATATCTGTTGCTTGCCCTGCTGAGTCTGTGGGGGGGGTACTCCTCTGCTGAGGCATCTTGTGGCTCAGTCAGCTGCTTTGTGGTGATCGGGTCACAGCAGGCAATCTCACCGGCAGGGGTCTTGACCGTGAATCTCAGCTTCACTCACACACCGAATGAGATTCCGGCAGGGGGGGTGAACACCATTCCCTTCGCCAACCAGCAAACCAAGCAATTGATTTTGGCTAATAGCCAAGTCAGTCAACTGAGTACGCTGGTTCAAACTGCGGTATTGGATCTCAATTACGGACTCACCGAGCGAATCGGCATCCAGGTGCAAGTGCCGTATCGCATGATCGATGCCGTCGGACAGATCGGCACCGCCGCAGTCGCGAACACATTCGACCGAGGGTTTCGGAGACGTGTTGGGAAAGGTAAAATATAATCTGCTGCCGAGCCTGCGCAGTATGGTCGTTTTGGAAATGGGCGTGTGGTTTCCAGTCGGTGACTACGGAAACATGCCTGTCGCCGGGCAGCTCGCTGAATCCACCCTGCAAGTCGGCCGCGGGGCATTTGGAGTGCAGCCGGGGTTCTATCAAACCTACGAGCTCATTCCTCATCGACTGAATCAGTTCCTGTCGGGCAACGTCCGATATACATTCCGTAATTCCGATGGCTATCGATTCGGAGAAGAGTTTTCTGTCAATGCGGGACTGAATTTGGTCACGTTTCCGTGGTTGACGCTCACGAACCAAATCAACTTTCGCTATAAAGGTAGAGACAATATCGAAGCTGCGCTGTGTGGGTTCCAGCCGGCTCCGGTGAACCGGCCCGTCTTGCTCAATGGAAAAATATTATCGGGAGGTCCGTGCCGACCACCGATCATACGTATGTAGCCTATTCAACTGGGGCCGTAATCCAACGTTTTCGACTTTGCTCAGGTCTGTTTCATCGCACAGATTCCTGATCTATCGCGACTTCAACGGTAATTTGCAGCAAGAAATCAGCTTTGTGGGAGGCGTCACTAAATACTTTGCGACGCCGTCCCTGTTTAAACAGTGAGGAGCGACCACACAGGCGCTGTGAGGCAACATAATCATGGCACACACGATCTCTTCAACGGACGCCAAGATCGGCTCAGGTGGTGGCGAAGATACACAATCTTTCCAGTCGTCATTCTCCTCAGCGCGTATTCTGGCGCCGGCGACAGCGACCAAGCTCCAAACACACCCCTCACGACCCCGATGGCATTTGTTGCCAATCAAGACGACACCACGCTCACCACCGGGTTCGACTCGACGGGAAAGCGACACCCGCATCAGCACACTCTCACTCGGTCCACCACAGGCTGACGCGATCGGTGGAGTCGCCTTTTCGCTGGCGAATGGATATTCGTCACCAGATCCACCACAAACACAGTCGCGACGATCGATCCGATCAGTGCAACGGCGCCGATTCTGAGGAGTTTCTGGTCGAGAATCCCACTGGATACCAGAGTCAAAATCGGGGCAGCGGCCGACCCGTATCGACATAAGATCCGGTAGATAAGGAAGTGTTTTGGACCATGAACGACGGTGATCCGACTTCCGGTCTTGATACGGTCGCGAACTGTACGAAGGGGAGGATCGGTCTCGGTCCTGCATAACTCGCATCTGGGCGTCGGTCGGGATAAACCTCGCGTGACATCGATCGTCTGCTTGTCCGGAAAGGCGAGCACCCGCGTCGCTTTCGTCGGACCGCCGGTTGTTCCGGAGGAAGTGGCGTTTGCGTCGAAGAGAACCGGGCTTGTCAGTGTGCTGCTTCCTGTGTGGCAACGGCAGACGAGAGCATTGCCTGGAGCGAGTTCTCTCTGAAGTCGATATGTGCGACAGTACCAAGGAGCTGTCGTTGGGCCATCCGGTGTGTGTGACACGGACGCGACGACCCCCAATCATTCATTGCCGTCTGGTTTGGTCGCGTGCGACGGGAAAGATCTACGCTCACCTAGCCGGGTATCAGTCGGTTGCCGAGATCGACCCAGGTTCTCTCTCAATTACGCGGCGAGTCGATGTAGCAGCGGGGTATCTTCAACAGGCGGAAATCATGCCGGACGGCCGATCTTTTCTTTTATGATGGGGGTCGATCTGACCAGTGATCCGAGTAAAATCATCGGAAAGTTGGAGCTCCTTGATCTGACCCAAAGGAACGCTCACCCTAACCGGTGCACGGGTTGACCATGTATGGCCGGCACAATTTCGCCTCACACCGGATGGAGCCCGGCTCTATCTGACACTGGTGAATAGGACCAGTGGTCTCACTCCACAGCAAGCTGCGGCGATGAAAAAGGATAAACTGATGGTATTCGATATGACGATCTTCCCCAACCCTTTCGGGCAGTGGCAGAAGTCGACTTGCCGCCGGTCGGTGTGCTTGGTGGCGCGATGGCTTGGATGTGTGGGCGAGGGGTTCGAGCGGAGCAGGTCGGCGAAAGGTATTGTCGTGACGAATGCTCCGCATGGCGCCAACGGGTCCGTCTCGTTGATCGATGCATCGACCAATACGATCACGGGAACCATTCCTGTGGGACGAAATCCGAAGCAGGTCTCAGTGTACTATGCCGGACTTGTGGCCAGCGATAACCAGGCCACGCCGACCTGGTGAAATCCGTCTACATCATCCCGTTCTGATCACAATGGAGAGAGGGCCATATGATGTCGAATCGAGTCATACTGATGACCCCGAGCAGGTGTAAACGACGGATTCATCCCGCCCTTCTTCTCGTCTGGCTGCTGGTGGGCCTTTTTACATCAATTCAAGCCGAGGCGGCACCGGCTGATCGATGGCAGCAGTTGACGGACGAGGGAACGCTCGCGCGTGAACAGGCCAGGTACAGGCAAGCGGAACAGGTCTTTCTGGCGGCGGCTCAACAGGCAGAGCAATTTGGCATGACCGATACACGCGTGGCAGCGACGTTCAACAATTTGGGATTGGTCTTTCATGAGCAAGGACAGTATGCAAGAGCGAAGTCTTACTATGAGCGGGCGTTAGCCGTCTGGGAGCAGGCGCTCGGCACTGAACATGCCGAGGTGGCGACCGCTCTACATAACCTAGCGGAAGTCTATCAGCAGGAAGGTGAGCTTGAGCGGGCCGAGGCGTACTATCTACGGGCACTCACGATAGGAGAACGAGTTCTAGAGCCAGGCCATACTCAGTTGGCAATCGCACACAACGGATTGGGAGTTCTCTACCGGAAAGAGGGGTATCTCGTTCAAGCAGAAACGAGATTTCATCTGGCGCTAGCCCAGCTGGAACGGCAGGATGGAACCGAATCAACCGACCTCGCGCCGATTCTGAACAATCTCGCATCGCTCTATAAAGAAAAAGAGTTGTACGTCTTTGCCGAGCCGCTCTATCAGCGCGCGCTGGCCATTCGCCGCGCGCATCTCGGAGACTCGCATCCCGCGGTTGCCATTTGCCTGAACAATTTGGCCAACCTCTACCATGCCGAAGGACTCCATGAACTTGCCGATCAGCGCTATCGCCAGGCGATTGCCAGCAATGAGGGTTCAAAAGAACCGTCTGAAGGACTGATGGCCAGTATTCTTGGCAACTGGGCGATGCTCGCGCACGATCGGGGGTTACTGGATGAGGCGCGGTTGAGATATGAACGGGCGCTTGTCATTCAGGAACAGACGCTGGGAAGAAGTCATCCCATGGTGGCCATGCTGCTGGATCGCTATGCTGTGCTGCTCCATGACTTCGGACAGTCATTGCAGGCCGGACTGATGGCAACCAGAGCGTCGGCCATTCGGACACAAGGAATCAAATAACGCAGTTCCCAGTGATCGGTCATGAGACGATCAGGTGAATGAGACCACGATATGAGGGTATTCGACGAGCATGTCGCAACATCCATCTGCACGAGAGGCAGGTTCTCGCTGTGTGCTCTGGGGCTCATGGCGAGCATGTGGCTTGGGGGATGTGGGGCGGTGTTGACGGAAATTCCTGAATTGAATACCGCTGATGGGCGGATGTTTGCTCAGCGGTGTGGGGCCTGTCACGGAAAGCCGTTTGGTAGCCATGGCATCACGCACGGCGTGCCGGATCCACGGTTCCGGACCATAATGGAATGGCAAGAAGAGTTGATCAGGATGGACAGCCTCATGCGTGAAAAAGGGATTCAGCCCCTGACAGGATCTGAGCGTGAAGCAATCGTCCGGTATTTACACCGTCATGCGAAGTCGTAGAGCTCAAGCGGACCGATCAGTTCTCGTCTTCGAAAAAGTGCGGCCGGTAAGATAAAAAACATAGGCTGGTACTAGAGGCAACACACAAGGCGAGAGGAAAGACAGCAGACCGGCTAGTGCGGCGATTAAAAAAGAAGGAGTGTCACTACCGAGAAAGCCTGCCTCGATATAGAAATTGTTCTCTTGTGCCCATCGGGCGATGACGGCGAGCTGTTTTGTCAGGAGTGCAAAGCCGATCAGAACGAGCAGCGTACCGTTGATCAGCTGAATGGTCCGGATATGGCGAGTGAGCGAGCGTAGGAGGCCGTTTGCACGGTCCAGCGCAAGAGCGAAGAGTACGAACGGAATTCCCAATCCCAACGAGTAGGCAGTAAGCAGCAAGGTGCTGTGACCGATGGTCGTGCTGTTGTAGCCCAGGGCCATGATCGCGCCCAAGGTCGGCCCGATGCAGGGCGTCCAACCAGCCGAGAAGAAGATACCCATGAGGAAGGACGGAAGATACCCGCTGCTGTTCCGACCGCTCAGTTCAATTCGTGTGTCGGTGTAGAAAAGGCGTCGAAAATAATCAATCCCGTCTTTTATCCACCGGACCAGCGGAAACCACCGGACCCCCATTCCCCCAGTAGTAGAATTCTCCAAGCGGCCAAACCAAGTCGACAGCGTGTCGAACAAACCCATCGTCGCCAGCCCAAAGACAATCACAATGGCCCCACCGATCCTGGCCAGCGAATCGCGAAGGTCAAAGACCAGTTGACCGATACCACTCACCGCCGTGCCTAGAACCACAAAGATGATCGAGAACCCGAGCACAAAGAGAAACGAGTGGATCAATGGTTTCGGGCGCTTCATCTGGGCTCTTGCGACTTCGTCAGTCATCGAGGTGAGAGGGTGTATGTAGATGTGCCTCAATGCCATCGGCATCAGCG
>JAMXAU010000115.1 GCA_024281365.1 Nitrospira sp. | reverse complement strand
ATTGCATCTCCGTGTACTCCGACACATTCCGTTCGTGCCGCGTTGGGCTGAACATGCACGGTCAGGAGCACGCCGCGCTCACTGTCTCGTACCAGGCAGGAGGTACCCATGAAGTGACGGATTCAGAAGATGGCTTTGACGAGTTCGAGAATCGCCCGCTGCATATCCACATCATCGGTAATCGGACGGGCAATGGCCACATCACAGGCTCTCGCCGCTGGAACGCCCTCCTTGATCAACGTCCCGGCATAGATCAAGAGTCTGGTGCTGACGCCTTCTTCCAAACCGTGGTTTCTGAGATTGCGGACTTTTTGGCCGAGCTTGACCAAATTTGCCGCAATTATCGGTTCCACTTCCGCTTCACGCTGAATCACTCGCGATTCGATGTCCGGAGCGGGGTAATCAAATTCGATCGCCATGAAACGCTGCTTCGTGCTTTGCTTCAGGTCTTTGAGCACACTTTGATATCCGGGGTTGTAGGAGATCACCAGCATAAACTCGTCGGCAGCCTCCACGATCTGCCCCTTCTTCTCGATCGGGAGCACGCGCCGATCATCACTGAGGGGATGGATGATGACGGTCGTATCCTTCCTGGCTTCAACCACCTCATCGAGATACACGATGGCTCCGTGTTTCACTCCGACCGTCAACGGCCCGTCCATCCAGACCGTCTCCTGTCCCTTGAGGAGATACCGACCAACTAAGTCTGAGGCCGTCAGATCTTCATGACAGGCAACCGTGATCAGCGGTCGACCGAGCGTATAGGCCATGTATTGCACAAACCGGGTCTTCCCGCAGCCGGTCGGCCCCTTGAGCATCACCGGAAGTTTTCGCTCAGCGGCAATGGTGAACAGCCCAATCTCCCCACAGACCTCGGCATAAAACGGCTCCTGTGGGATCCGATACTGCGCCACATCGATTTCACGTACTTGTTGCATGACTCCACTACCCTTGGTATGGATGACGATCGAAGGCCACCCGCACACAGCCCGTTAATTACCCGTCACCATAAACGGAACAAAGTGTCAAGATCAAGCAAAGCAGAAGGATATCGTTGCGGAACGTGAAGAAGAATGATGATGGCAGAGTCTTTTGCACCTCCTTCCTCGCATTCCATAATGGAGATAACTGAGTCACGGCACGCAAAGAGCGCTTTAAACCATCGCCTGGAGAGAACTGCCGCTTGGAGCTTACTTGCAAGCTACCCATACATACTGGAAGCCTCCCAACCTGCGCAAGATCAGAACCCCGGCTGGTCCTCCAAACCGGAATCGGAGCAATCTTTGATTGCTCCATGATGACGAATATCCCAGGTTTATTACTTGTCTTCAAATAACAAATCGAGCGATACCGTCTCATTTGACTTCACTGTAATCTTCTGCACATGCGTGCCTAATATCGGATGCCACGCTTTGATATGGTAGGTGCCGGCAGGGAAATCGGTGAGGGCAAACGAACCATTAACGTCCGTTACGGCGTAGTCGGGATTGTCGATCGCATAGCCCCAATTCTGCATGTACGGATGCATGCCGCACTGCATGGTAAACACTTTTCGCCCTTTCACCAACTGAACAATGTCAGTCGTCCCGCTCGAGTTGAGTGCTGGGCGATGGAGAACGATATCGACTCCTGCAAGGTCGTAGGCATACCCCTGAATGTCATGGGCCACCGGATCTCGATTGACCACGGTAACTCGACGCTTGTCGCTGACAACGGTCACGAACGGCAAAAACTGGCACATCGTTGCTTCGACTTCAGCATCGGTGAAGGTAAACGGCTTGCCTTTTTGAATGTCCTCAATAACGATCACCACATCCTTAAGGCCGCCCCGTGGCCAACAGTAACTTCTTTCAGAAGGCGATGTCCGTTTCCATCTGACAGCTCCCCGCAAAATGCACGGTCCGGGTAGCGGTGTAGTTTGAATTCTTTGGCTCCGGTACGGAGCCCTTGAACGTGACCTTACCCCGCACGATCGCGCCATCAGTCACGGTTCCGGACTCATAGGCCTCGGCATTTTCCACCCATCCAAAGCTCAGCAGAGCTGATACACAGATCATCATCCACAGTCCTGTCCATGTCGCTGTTCTCATACGCCCCTCCGATTTTATAATTACTGTCGCACCGTTACCGCCGGATCGGCTCTATCCGAATGACCGATCAGCTTGCTCGAAAACCGCTGGACCTTGGGTACTCACCAAACGAGTGCCGAGGTAGACTGTCATCCCAAGGCTTTAGAGCGATCACAACGGCTGCACCGATTATATAAACGACCGATGGTGAGGTGATCCTCTGGCCTCACAAAATTTCAGAAGCAACTCGTATGCCTGGTGAAACTGACACGACATCTACTGATTTTTTCAATGCCTTAGTATAAAACTGTTACAGGAGGAGAGCAGGCAAGACTCCAAGCGGATGAGAAACATGCAAACTTTGCACGGTGATGGTCTCGGTTTCGTCCCGCGTGAAAGTGAAGTCCGACATATCACTTGCAACAGGATGAATGCTGCGGCAGATACTTCATGGGGGCGCCGCACGACAACGTCGTGGTGCATCACCAAGACAACGGAGTTGAGAGCGCCTGAACCAGCTGGCGAATCATCGCCCACACACACGAAGGAAATGTGTCGGGCAGTCCCGACGAAAGCGAAACCTGACTCACCGAGGACCGGGGCATGAGCGACGAGCATCGAACAGCTCGATCAGAAGGCGATTCTGATCCACAGGAAACGGGCGAATGGTTGGACTCCCTCGAGTACGTACTTGCGCAACACGGGGTCGGACGAGCAACGTATCTGTTCGAGCGACTCCGCGACCGGCTGGGTGAAACGCGGCGCCCAGGTCGCCCAATCGGTCAACACTCCGTACGTCAACACGATTCCAGCCTCTCAACAGCCGCCCTACACAGGTAACCTCGAACTAGAACGCCGAATCCGCAGCCTCGTCCGTTGGAATGCCATGGCGATGGTCGTCAAGGCCAACCAGCAGCGTCCTGGCATCGGCGGACATATTTCGACCTTTGCCTCAGCCGCCACCCTCTATGAAGTCGCCTTGCACCATTTTTTACGGGGCAAAGCAGGACCCCAGGGTGGCGACCATGTCTACTTCCAGGGCCACGCTGCGCCAGGGATCTATGCGCGTAGCTTCGTCGAGGGACGCCTCCACGAGGACGCGCTCCACCACTTCCGTGCCGAACTCGACCCCAAGAGGGGCGGCTTGTCCTCCTACCCACACCCTTGGTTACTCCCTGACTACTGGGAATATCCGACCGTCTCGATGGGCTTGGGGCCGATCCTGTCGATTTACCAGGCACGCTTCAACCGTTACCTACAGGATCGAGGTCTTAAAGACACGAGTCAACAACGAGTCTGGGCGTTCGTCGGCGACGGTGAAACCGATGAACCGGAAAGTCTCGGCGCCCTCTCACTCGCCTCACGGGAACGGCTCGACAATCTCATCTGGGTCGTCAATTGTAATCTACAACGCCTCGATGGTCCTGTACGCGGCAACGGCAAAATCATCCAGGAGTTGGAAGCGATCTTCCTCGGGGCTGGCTGGCACGTCATCAAGGTAATCTGGGGCAGCGATTGGGACCCGCTGCTCGCGAAGGATGAAGAAGGCCTCCTGGTCAAGCGGATGGGCGAAGTGGTGGATGGTTGGTATCAAAAGTATGTGGTGGAAGGCGGCGCCTTCGCGCGGGAGCATTTCTTCGGTGCCGATCCGCGACTGCTCAAACTTGTGGAACACTATTCCGACGAACAGATCCACAAAATGCTACGGGGCGGGCATGATCCGCGAAAGCTCTACGCTGCCTACAAAGCCGCCGTGGAGCACAACGGACAACCCACCGTGATTCTGGCAAAAACGATCAAGGGCTACGGTCTTGGCGAGGCCGGCGAAGGACGCAACATCACCCATCAACAGAAGAAAATGAACGAACAGGAGTTACGGGAATTTCGCACGAGATTCAGCGTGCCGGTGCCGGACTCGGAACTGACGTCGACCCCGTTCTACCGACCACCAGCCGACAGCCCCGAGGCCGCATACCTCGCCGAACGCATCAAGGCGATGGGCGGTCCCATTCCGGAGCGGCGCGTCAACGTCGAATCGCTCAAGACGCCGGCGCTCGACCAGTTTAAGGAGTTTCTCGAAGGATCGGGAGAGCGCTTGGTTTCCACCACCATGGGGTTTGCCCGAATGCTAAGCCGCCTGCTCGGCATGAAGGATTTTGGGAAATATCTCGTCCCGATCATTCCCGACGAAGCGCGCACATTCGGCCTTGAGGCACTCTTCCGGCAATACGGCATCTACTCGCACATCGGTCAGCTGTATGAGCCGGTCGACAAAAGCTCGCTGTTGTACTATTTCGAAGCTAAAAACGGGCAAATTCTGGAAGAAGGCATTACGGAAGCAGGTGCCATGTCTTCGTACATCGCGGCTGGTACCGCTTACGCGACACACGGAATCAACATGATTCCGTTCTATATCCTCTACTCGATGTTCGGATTTCAACGGATCGGCGACTTGCTCTGGGCGGCCTGCGACATGCGCACTCGGGGGTTCGTACTAGGCGCCACTGCCGGGCGCACGACATTGGAGGGGGAAGGCTTACAGCACCAGGACGGGCAGAGTCATCTACTCGCCAGTGCCTACCCAACGATTGCGGCCTACGATCCGGCCTTCATGTTTGAGCTGGCGGTCATTCTTCAAGACGGACTCAAGAGGATGTACCAGGATCAGCAGAACCTTTCCTATTACATCACTCTGTACAACGAATCCTACCCGATGCCGGCGATGCCGCCGAATGCGGAAGAAGGCATCCGCGAGGGTCTGTATCGCTTGAGAGTCGCACCGGATCGTGCCAAGCACCGTGCACATCTCCTCGCAAGCGGTCCGCTGGTGAATGAAGCCCTACGTGCGCAGAGCCTCCTGCTGGGCTACGGAGTAGCAGCCGATGTGTGGAGCGTGACGAGCTATAAGCGGCTGCGAATGAGCACGCTCGAGACCGAGCGGTGGAATCTGCTGCACCCAGAAGACGTACCCCGCATAAGCTACCTGCTACGGACCGTTGAGCGGTTCGATGGCCCTTGCGTGGCTGTCAGCGACTATGTGCGCCTGGTTCCTCAACAGATTGCCCCCTGGATTCCCGGCGGCCTCCTCACCCTGGGAACAGATGGGTTTGGCCGGAGCGATACGCGTCAGGCGTTGCGGCGCTTCTTCGAAGTCGACGCCGAGCATCTGGTCGTGGCGACACTCTACGCCCTATTTCGTCGGGGAGCCGTGTCGGCACACCTGATCACGCAGGCTGCACGGGATCTCGATGTTTCGACCGATGGAGAGGCTCCTTGGCTCCGGTGAGCAAGGCTGACGCATTAAGGATGATTGGTAGGGATATGACATGAAAGTCGAGCTCCCATTTCTTGCGGAAGGTATCGAAGGCGGGGATGTCGTTCAGTTGTTGGTGCACGAGGGGGATCAAGTACGCGAGGGACAATCGCTGATTGAACTCGAAACCGAAAAGGCCACCGTGCCGGTGCCGGCGCCCGTCGAAGGAACTGTCGTCCGTCTCCTCATTCAGCAAGGTGATCACGTGAAGGTCGGACAGGCGATCATTGAACTACAAGAATCTGAGGATAAAGCAAGAAAGGCGCAGACATCGGCACCAGAGGAGTCGGCTACCGTGGGACCGAATGCTGAGGCACAACGGGATCACCCGCAGGCCAGACCGACTAGGCCAATACCGACACCTGAGTCACCGGTCGTGGATCAGAAACTTGCCGTGGTCAGTCGACCGCCAGCGGGTCCAGCTATCCCAGCCCCGCCATCGGTTCGCCGGCTCGCACGGGAACTGGGCGTAGACCTTTCACAGGTCAAAGGATCGGAAGCCGGTGGGCGAATCACGGCTGAAGACGTGAAAACCTTCGTGCGGGAACGGACCACGCGCGGCACCAAGCTGGGGGTAGGGGAAAATATCGTTTCCACGCCCTATGGGTCTGAACGGCGAGAGCCACTCTCCTCAACCCGTCGGAAAATCGCGGCGAACATGATACAAGCCTGGACAACCATCCCACACGTCCATCAATTCCAGGATGCTGATATCACCGATCTCATGGCCCTGCATAAACGGTATGCGCCGGAATTTAAGAAGAAAGGCGCCACGCTGACGTTGAGCAGTCTCTTCCTGAAAGCCGTCGTCCATGCTCTCAAACTGTACCCACAACTGAACGCGACCCTCGACCTCACCAACGGCGAGGTGATCTACAAGGACTACTACAACATCGGCGTGGCGGTGGACACACCAGCTGGCCTAATCGTGCCGGTTGTTCAGCAGGTGGACCAGAAAGATCTTCTGCAAATTTCGCTTGAGCTGGCCGACCTTGCCGAACGCACTCGCAAGCGAGAGGTCAAGCTCGAGGAGCTACGAGGAGCCACGTTCACGGTCAGTAATATGGGAGGGATCAGCGCCGGTCCGTTTCTGCCGATCATTAATCCCCCGCAAGTCGGCATTCTTGGTGTAGGCAAGGCCAAGATGACCCCGGTCTATCGTGACGGCCAATTTGTGCCACGGCGAGTATTACAATTGTGCGTCGCCTATGATCACCGGCTGATAGACGGAGCGATCGGTGCACGCTTTACCAACGAGATCGTCAAAGTATTGGAAGATTTTCAGGGCATGTTTCTGGGGCTCTGAACGGGACGTGGCCGGGGGGATCTCGTGAAGCGTCCAGAGTCAGCAAGATACGAGACCTGCAGGAGGGGGTATGGCTGAATCGCGTTATGACGTCGCGGTGATCGGCGCCGGTCCCGGCGGCTATGCGGCTGCGTTCCAGGCTGCTGATCTTGGATTACGCACAGCCCTGATCGAGGAGGATTCACAACTGGGAGGAACATGCCTGTTACGTGGATGTATTCCCTCGAAAGCCTTGCTTCATGCGACTCGCTTGCTCACCGACGCAGACGAAGCGGCAGTCTGGGGCATTCATTTCGGTAAACCTCGCGTGGACCTGGAGGCATTTCGTGACCGCGTGAGTGCGATCATCGGCAAACTCACGAAAGGTGTGCGAACGCTGGCCGACAGCCGAAAGGTCGAGGTTATCCGGGCAGGAGCTCGGTTCAAGGATGCGACAACCCTACAACTCTCTGGAGCCAATACGCCGTCCGAACTTTCGTTTGGGTACGCAATCATCGCCACCGGCTCAACACCCGTGATGCCTGACTGGCTGAGGCTCAGCGATCCACGAATGATGGATTCAACGAGCGCGCTCCGATTGCCAGACATTCCCCCACGGCTTCTGGTCATCGGCGGCGGCTACATTGGTCTCGAGTTAGGCACGGTCTATCAGGCCCTGGGATCCGAAGTGACCATGGTTGAGGCGTTACCACGCCTGCTGAACAACGTCGATGCAGATCTTGTGCGACCGCTACATCAGCGCCTACTACGCCAGTTCAAGGCTATCAAGTTAAACACCACCGTAGAAAAACTAGATGTGCGAGCGGAAGGTCTCGCTGCAACCTTCTCACAGACTCCCAGAAGGCCAGCACCGAGACCTTCGACCGCGTACTCGTTGCCGTGGGACGCAGACCCAGTACCAGCCAGCTTGGGCTAGAACGCACGAAGATCACGCTCACATCGAAAGGCTTCATCCAAATCGATCGGCAGATGCGCACGACCGAACCGAACATCTTTGCGATCGGTGACGTGGCGGGTGAACCGATGCTCGCCCACAAGGCGACACATGAAGGATTCGTCGCCGCTCGAGTCATTGCCAGAAAACAGTCAGTCTTCGATGCCAGGGCAATTCCGGCCGTCGTCTTTACCAATCCTGAGATCGCCTGGTGCGGACTGACAGAACAGGCGGCCAAGGCCTCGGGACAAGCCGTGAAGGTCGCGCGGTTTCCCTGGGCCGCCTCGGGACGCGCGACGACGTTAGGCCGGAACGAAGGCCTCACCAAGCTCGTGCTCGATGCAGAATCAGGACGCATCCTTGGCATGGGGCTATGCGGCGTCGGCGCGGGTGAGTTGATCGCTGAAGGGGTCCTCGCCGTCGAGATGGGCGCAGTCGCAGAAGACCTCGCGACCTCCATTCATCCTCATCCAACGTTGAGCGAAACGGTCATGGAAGCGGCTGAATCGTTTTATGGTTCGCCAACGCATCTCTTCATCTCCAAGCGGTCATGACGTGTCTACGCTTCGTTTGCTCGATCTGACCCTTCCATTTCCTGTCGAGAATCTAGCCCTTGATGAAGCGTTACTGGAGGAACTGGAGGAACGGGGTGGAGACCCTGTGCTTCGGTTTTGGGAAAGCGACCGTCACTTCGTCGTATTAGGTCGCGCTTCTCGCGTGTCCGATGATGTCGACCTTGTCGCTTGCAAAGAAGCTGGACTGTCTATCCTCCGGCGCGCAAGCGGCGGAGGAACGGTCTTACAGGGACCAGGTTGCCTCTCGTATGCCTTTGTGCTGCCGCTCGATTGGCATCCAGACATGATGAGCATTCGCACCACCAATCGATTTATTCTGGAACGCATGGCTACGGCACTTCGGCAGTGGGAACCAGCCACGGCTTTCCGGGGAATCAGCGACCTCGCAATCGGTGACAGGAAAATTTCCGGCAACGCGCAGCGACGAACTGGGAAGGCGCTGCTCTTTCACGGAACGATTCTCCACGGCATGGGAGCCGATCTCGTCGCACGATACCTCAAGCATCCTTCGCGCGAGCCGGACTACCGTGCTGGCCGACTTCACAGGACATTTCTACGGACGATCAACGTTCCACTGCAGGCCATCAAACAAGCCATCGCCAACGCATGGAATGCCGAGCCAATGCACTCTGAATGGCCAATAGCACGCATGCCCCATACCATCGCGGCCGTTCTTGCGCGAAGCCGGGATGAACCGTCGAGCGCCGCTTAAACACATCCAACCGAAAAACCCGCTTCAGGATTCTTACCCACTGAGTCGATGGTTTGGCACATCTGTTCCAGATCGAGCAGGAACCCGTCCGAAGCAGGAAACGCAACCAGATGGGATTGGGGCGACACCCACAGCCTGGCTCAGACTTGACAAGAGGGAACTGAGCTCTCCGAACCGCGCACGTCCTCACCACCACCTTAATCTCTGACTTCCTCGGCCCATCTTTCTCGAAGGGAGATGGACTGCACGGTGACCTTGGCACAGTGCAAAGTCTGCATATCCTCTCTCCAAATGGTATCCCGGATCTATGGTCCTCGCGACAGTTCGCAATGAAGCTGCTGAAAAAACAAGCAGCTGTCTGGTTGATTTCCAGTGGCACACGAGTTGCTCGCAAAATTTTGTGAAGTGGTCACGACCCGGCGATTCTGGACGCGCCTTATTGTAAACAAACGCGGGAAGACGACATGGACGTGGACCCAGACAATCTGTGTGAGTGTTGTGGTTATCCGGATTCCCGTCTTGTCTTTGATGAGGTGCATCAGCTGCTTCTCTGTGGACGGTGCGTCAAAAGGATGCAAGCACATGAAGACGAGGGCCTGCTGCATAAACCGGAATGCGTCTGAATCTCAGATCGATCAACAGCGCGACCTGGTTTAGAATTCCGTGGTTTACTTGCCTTGCAACGATCGCCACGGAGGAAACACCGCTCCGATGGCGAGTATCGCACCCTACCCCAAGAGTCGGTCGTCTGGTCGTCAAAGGGCAAAGCTGATCATTTCATGGGCTGTGCTATCCCGATGAGAATGGTAATGAAGCCCCTTAAACACTCGAGTCATCGTTCGAGAATCGACTAACACGAGATTGATGGTCGGTCATTGAACATCACAATGTAGAGGAGGTCCAAGCGTGAAACTGTCTATCGGTGAATCACATGGTGGTCAAACCCTCATCGTAGGATACTGCCATCGTTGTGCGAGGCGGGCCTCGAAGCTCCTGTGTGACGACCTGACGTTACAGGAGCTCTGTCAGGAATGTTGGGAGCGGTTGAAGCGGAAACGTGAACTGGCTTGCAGTCTTGCGGCACTGAAGAGGTGAGTGGTCCGGCTGGCTGCTGACAGGAATCTTCGAGGTGTTCGTACCTGGGGGAAACCGGGTGTGACAGATGCTTTCCCAGATGCTTGGTGGCTCTGTTCGAACCATGAACTTCAACGTCGTCACCCGTTATCCTTCTATCGGCACAGTTCCCGATTGTCGGGGTGACAACGATCGGTTAGTCGAAGTTTATCTGCGGTTTCTAGTCCGCGGTGCGACGGCCAGCTCGGGTGTGGTAGCATATGAGGGAGTGTGCGCTCCTCTCTGACGCTGCGATGTTCAGACCCATTCCAGAAACTACGCTCTTCCGACGAATTCCCTATCGGCTGATCGCGTCCGTGCTCCTGCTCCTCGCCTTGGTCGTGTCCGTCTTGTTGCTCGTCAGCCTGGAACGAGAAAAACTCTTGCTCCAAGGGTTCACTGAGGACGCGCAGGCTCCGACGGAACTGTTCCACGCTCTCTGGCAATCCCGCAACGAACTGATCGCCGAGACTCTCCTTGTCTTCTTAGTCAGCGCGATCGGGATCGCCGCAGTCATGACGTTTCTTCACTATGACGCCACGCGAAGGACCCTGGAAGAAGTAAAAGGACTGGCGCGGAACATTCTCCAGAGCATTCCCACGGGTGTGCTCACAATTAATTATGAAGGGACCGTCAGCGCAATGAATCCCGCAGCTGAGGTGGTGTTGAATCGTGCCTCATCCGAGTTCCTGGGCAACGGGTATGACACCGTGTTCTCCGAGAAGGACCCGATTCGACAGATTCTTGATGGGGCGTTGAAAAACCACGAGCATGTGAGTCAACGAGACGTCCTCTACGAGTGCGGGGACCCACTCCCGAGGACCGTTCGCGTGGGCACAGCGGAGCTAACCGGAGACGATAAGAAGGCAGCGGGCGTGATCCTTCAGCTGCAAGATGTTACCGAATGGCTCGCCCTTGAACAGCGAGTCCATGTTGCAGAGAAGTTATCGGCGTTGCATACGCTGTCCGCAGGGGTGGCACATGAGCTACGAAATCCCTTAAGTGCCATGGATCTGAATTTGCACCTCCTGGAAGAAGAGCTCAAGGAGAACGGCACGCCAGGGAAACGAGGCTGGCAATACCTCCACGTCTTGAACGCAGAATGTCGCCGTCTGTGTGGAATTCTGGACAACTTTATGAAGTTTGCGCGTCCAGGCACGGTGGGCCTGCACGATATCAACGTCCAGGCACTGATCGAGCACATCATGGCCTTGATGCAGTTTGAGGCCGAGGAACGTCACGTTCGGCTTGACCATAAGGTGGGAAAGGATTTGCCTGCAGTGCTGGGCGACGAGACCCAAATCAGCCAGGTCTTGGTCAACATCATCGTGAATGCGTTTCATGCCATGCCTGACGGTGGACTCTGTCATATTGCAGCGGTGCGACGGGAGGCGGAAGGGAAATCGTGGGTGGAAATCTCGGTGGAGGACAGCGGCGTCGGGATTTCTCAGCAGGAGCTTCCCCGGTTATTTGAGCCCTTTTACACAACCAAGTCGAGCGGGACCGGACTCGGTCTTGCCATCGCGTATCGCATCATGCAGGATCATGGCGGCACAATTCAGGTATCGAGTATCCCCGGCAGTGGAACGACAGTGGTGACGCAGTTTCCCGCGGCGATTGATCACGCGCAAAGGGTCGCTACGCCATGATGACGAAGACGGCTCACATTCTCGTCGTCGACGATGAGGTGAATATCCGCAACGCCCTGGTGACGATGTTGGAGAGAAAAGGCCACCAGGTTTTGGGAGCCTGTACGGGTGAAGAAGCCTTGCAGTGTCTCGAAGATGCCCGTACGGATTTAGTCATCACCGACCTGAGGATGCCAGGGATGGGCGGCCTAGAGTTTCTGCGCCGGCTGAAGAACAAATGGTCCGATACAGAAGTCGTGGTCATGACGGCCTTCGGATCCATCGATACCGCAGTCGAAGCGATGCGACTTGGTGCGTACG
>JAMXAU010000114.1 GCA_024281365.1 Nitrospira sp. | reverse complement strand
TCGGTATTTGTGGCCAGCCCTCTCTTATTGTTGTGGCCCGGAACGCAGGGCCGACTCTTGAAACGCAATTGATCGAATGGTGGAATAGAACGGCGTCGCTCGTGAAGCGTCGTTCGTTCTGGAGTAGAGTCACTGGTTCAAAGTTTCAGGTTTCACGTCGTCGGAAAATAACTCCGAAAACGTGAAACTGGAAACTTGCAACCTTTGAATCAGAACGCTTCACGAGATACGCTTCACCTTTCACAGGTTTCCGCATCCTTAGCGGATCATCCATATGACGATCTGGAGCCGGCCATATAGTCTCCAGCAGAAAATCATCGGCGCGATCGTCATGGTCGGCCTCCTCCCACTTGCCCTCCTGCTTGTCCTGATCTATGCGGAAGAACGACGAGTGCTGCGCGAGACGACGGGTGCGGATTTCAAGGAAATCGCCGTGGAAGCCGCTCGTCGGATCGAGATGCAGATCACGCGAGGGATGAGCGAAGCCCAGCAGCTTGCGACCACGCCATTTCTCCGCACGGCCGTCGTTGAGGCGAACCGGACCTATGAAGGTAAGGATGCGCGCGGCATTTCTGAGATCATCAAGGAGTGGCAGCAGCGATGGAGGCAGCGGGCGAAGCGAAGCGAGTTCCCACTGTTCGTCAATCGGATCGTGACCAACTACTTGATTCAGTGGCACGAGATTCGAAAGTCGGACTACATCGGCATCTTGGTGACCGATGGGCAGGGTGCGTTGGTCGTCAGCTCCATTCCGCAAGTCGAATACTCCTACGGGAAAACGGCCTGGTGGCAAGCGGTCGTCAAGAACGGCAGTCGACGACCCTATGTGAGTGAAATCACCTTTGATCCCTCCTTTGGCACGCATGTAGTGGCTGTCGCGACCCCAATTCTGGATGATCACCGGCAGATGGTGATCGGAGCCGTCACAATCCTGTTACGACGCGATACGCTCTTTCAATCGATCGCGGAGAAATCCTTTGGTGCAACGGGACATGCTATGTTGGTGGCCACTGATGGGGGAGTCGTTATTTGTCCGATCCTCGCGCCGGAAGCCCATTCGATCGATACCGAGTTTCTTGACACCATAGCCAATGCGAAACCAGGGTGGGTCATCGCGGCTGACGATTGGCACGGCAACAAGGATGCACTGATCGGGATGGCACCGGTGCGGTTTACCGATCTTCTTGAACCGGGGAGCCTGGGCGGAAAGCGCTGGATGACGATTGTCCGCCAGGATCCAGCCGAAACATTCGCTCCGCTGGGCGAATTGATCGCCAAAGTACTCGTGTTTGGTGTCGTGGTGTCATTGGGGCTCGGCGGAATCGGAGTTCTCGTCGCTCGCCGGATTGCAAAACCGGTTCGTCTGCTGCACGACGGAGTTCAGCAGATCGGAAGCGGTCGGTTGGACCAGCGGGTGGAGCTGAAGACCGGCGATGAAATCGAAGGGCTTGCGCGGGCGTTCAATCAGATGGCCACCAATCTTCAATTGTCTTTTGGGCAATTGGAACAGCGCATCGCCGAGATCAGACAGCTGGAGGAAAAATATCGAGACTTGATCGAGCATGCGCCGGAAATGATTTGCCAATTGGATCGAGGGGGGCGACTGGTTCATGTCAATAAGACAGGCCTCGACAAACTCGGATATAGCCGTCAAGAGATGTTGACCATGAAATTGTGGGAACTGGTGCCCCAAGGACAGGAAGGCCAGGTGTTGCACTATCTCGAACAGCTGGTGTGTCGGGGGCAGAGTTCAATCGAGACGGTATTACTGACGAAAGACGGCCGCCGGATCGAAGTCGAAATTCATGCAACGGCGCTGTTCGACCACGAGCGGGGTGGGTTGGTGCATTCTCGCGCCTTTGTGCGTGATGTGACGGAGCGACGCCGATTGGAGCAGGAGTTGCAGCGGTATACCGTGGGATTGGAACAGGTCGTGTCGGAGCGCACCAGGCAGTTGACGGTCTCGCAAGCTCGCTACAAGGCGCTCTTCGATGTGGTGGCGGATTCCGTGTTTATGGTCGACGTGACGGGAGAGGTCGTCGCGGTGAATGAACGGGAGTCCCAGGTCCTAGGGTATGCGGAATCGGAGATTGTCGGGAAGCCTATTCGCGACGTCTTGCTTCCGGAATATCAGGGAATGTTCGAAGGCTGGCTGGCCGATGTCTGTACTGAGCAGCGGCAGGTCGCGACCCAGGAGATTGCCGTGCGCCATGCCGACGGCCATGAGGTTCCTGTGGAAATGGACCTGATTCGAGTCGGTGGAACCGACCCGCTTCTCGTCATGGTTCAGCTGCGGGACATCACCGTTCGGAAGAAGCTCGAGCGCCAGCTCCAATCCTATCGTGAAGATCTCGAACTCAAAGTCAGCGAGCGAACGCGAGAAATCGAGGAGACGAAGCAATATCTGGAGAATCTGCTTGAAAACGCGAATGATGTCATCTATACGCTCGATCTGGATCAACAGTTCACCTATGTCAACAGCAAGGTCAATGCATGGGGCTATCGCAAGGATGACCTGATCGGCCGTCCCTATCTTTCGCTCCTGTCACGGCGCCATCGTGGGCGCCGGCTGAAGAGCACGTTGGATATCGGTGCCAAACAGGTGTACGAGGTTGAAATTGTGACTCGTCTGGGCGAGCTGCGCACCGTGATGGTCAGTGTCTCGCCGTTGCAAGGGGTGGACGGTCATATTTTGGGAGTCCTCGGTATCGCGCGTGACATGACGGAGACCAAGAAGCTGGAGCGACAGATTCAAAATGCGGAAAAACTGGCGTCGATCGGTAAACTTGCGGCCGGCGTGGCGCATGAGATCAACAATCCGCTGGGTGGGATCCTGAACTGTCTCTACAACCTTCGAAAAGGGACACCATCGCCGGCGCGCCAGGAGGAGTATTGGACGTCGATGGAGCATGGTGTCCGGCGTGTGCAAAAAATCGTCCGGCAATTGCTCGATTTTTCGCAACAGCACGAGCCGGCGTTCAGCCAGGCCGATATCAACCGAGTCGTCGATCAGGTGCTGACGCTGACGACCCATCTGTTTGCGCCCAGTGGAATTCGCCTGGAGATCATACAGGGACAGAGCCTTCCGCCTGTCATGGTCGACCGGCACATGATCGAACAGGTGCTGATGAATCTGATCCTCAATGCCGTGCAAGCGATGAAACAGGGCGGCGTCCTGACTATCCGGACTTCCGTGTCGGAAGGCGTCTGCCGTGTGGACGTGCAAGATTCCGGGGCCGGGATTCCGGCCTCGGTACTCCCGCGTATCTTCGACCCCTTCTTCACGACCAAGAGCGAAGGAGAGGGGACAGGGCTGGGTCTCTCCGTGAGTCTTGGTATCGTCGAGCGCCATGGAGGAAAAATTTCGGTGGAGAGCGAGGTCGGGACGGGCAGTACCTTCACCTTGTATTTGCCTGTGTCGCGAGAGCGTATCTTGGCGGAGAAGGATGTATGAAAGGTTTGGCTGTTCTGCTGGTCGATGATGAACCGCTGATGCGCCTGTCGATGCTGGATGCGCTGGAGGCAGTCGGGTGCGACGTGCAGGCTGCGGCGACCGGCATGGAAGGGATCGAGGCTATTGAAAAATGCGCCTTTGATCTCGTCATCACCGATCTGCGGTTGCCGGGCGCCGATGGGCTCACGGTACTCAAGACGGCCAAGGAGAAGGCCGCTCAAACGGAAGTGCTCATGATTACCGCCCATGGGTCTGTGGAAACCGCCGTCGGCGCCATGAAGCTGGGGGCCTTCGATTACATTACGAAACCGTTTCAGATGGATGAATTGCTGCTCATCATTGAGCGGATCGGCGGGGTGATCGCCCTACGGCGAGAAAATCAGGACCTCAAACATCAACTCGAAGACAAGTTTTGCTTTCACGGTATCTTGGGAGCCAACAGCCAGATGCGGGCGGTCTTGGACAAGATCAAGATGGTGGCGGAAACTGATTCCACGGTCCTCATCGTCGGGGAAAGCGGCACGGGGAAAGAATTGGTGGCCAATGCCCTCCATCAGAACAGTCTGCGCAAGGGATCGCCCTTGATTAAGGTCAGCTGCGCGGCCTTGCCCGAGACGTTGCTGGAGGCGGAGCTCTTTGGGCATGAGAAAGGCGCGTTTACCGGCGCCTTACGCCAGCGACGTGGGCGGTTTGAAATGGCCAACCGGGGGACACTCTTTCTTGATGAAATCGGAGAAATCTCTCCTGTCGTACAAGTGAAGCTCTTGCGTGTGTTGCAAGAGCGAGTCTTTGAGCGGGTCGGCAGCAACGAGCCGATTGAGGTCGATGTTCGGCTGGTCTGTGCCACCCAAAAAGACTTGCGCAAGGAAGTCGCGCAGGGGCGGTTTCGGGAAGATCTTTTTTACCGGCTCAACGTCGTGCCGATCCTCGTGCCACCGCTTCGGCAACGGCAAGAAGATATCATGGTGATTGCTCAGTATGTATTGGAAACCTGTTCGCTGAAACTGAATAAACAGCTGCGCCGATTTTCCCAGCCGGCACGAGAGTTGTTGCTGCGGTATTCCTATCCGGGGAATGTGCGAGAATTGCAGAATCTCGTGGAGCGGGCCGTCGCCTTGTGCCGAGATCAGACGACGGTTCAACCAAACGACCTCTGTGGATTTCAGTCCTGTCCGTATCAGGGAGGTGCTCCGCAAGAAGCCTGTGGCTTCTGCAGTGAAGGGTTGACCGGGGGAAGCAGAAAACAGGTCGCCTCCATGACCTCGTTGGCCACGGCTCGAGAGGGATTTGAGAAAGACTATATCGTGTCTGTGTTGGAGCGAGTCGACGGGAGCCGCACGACCGCCTCGAAGATTCTGGGATTGTCCCGAAAGGCCTTGTGGGAAAAGTGTAAGCGCTATGGGATTCCATCGGCGTACAGCGAAGGAGAAGATGAGACCTAGCGATTGGTCTCCTGCCGGTTGGGCGCCTTCTAACGCAAGGCAGCGGACAAAAAAGAGTCATTGTGTGAGTCACTCATTCATGAAGGGAGTAGCGTGATGAATGTTCGATCTCAGGCCATTGTGATTGTCTTAGGAGGGCTTCTGTTCTCAGGGATTGCCGTAGCTGCGGAACCGGCGGACGTTGAGAAATTCGTCAACTCCCGCATTGAGATCGGCGAGATGATGACGAGCTATTTTCAGGGTGGAGCGGGGTATGGTGGCGGACAGCGGCCGTCTCCTGAGCAGATGAACAAGATGCGTGACGATATCAATACAAAACTGACTGCGGTACTGGCTAAGCATGATCTGACGCTTGACGAATATCGGAAACGGAGCCCTGAAGTCTTTGCGGATGATGCAGCGGTCAAACAGTACCTGAGCGAGCATCCTGATCTCAAACAGCGCTACGACGCGCTGCCGCTTGACCGGATGGGGCGTGGGGGAAGTACCGGGAGAGGGTATTAGGAACGTCAACGAGTCTCAGTGAGACGTTCTGTCGAGGGAAATTTGTCTCATGCAATACGTTCACCTCGGTCGCTCGGGGCTCAAAGTCAGTCGGCTCTGCCTTGGCACGATGAATTTCGGGCCACAGACAAGTGAGCAGGACAGCTTCGCCGTCATGGATCGAGCGCTAGATCTCGGTATCAACTTTTTTGACACCGCCGACGTGTATGGCTGGAAACTGGGCGAAGGCTGGACCGAGCAGATCATCGGACGGTGGTTGTCGCAGGGTGGAGGTCGTCGAGACAAGGTGGTGCTTGCCACCAAGGTATTCGGTCGCATGGGGGAGTGGCCGAACCAGTCTCGCCTTTCGGCCCGCCATATCAAACAGGCTTGTGAAGCGAGTCTGCGCCGGCTTCACACAGACTGGATCGATCTGTATCAGATGCATCATGTCGATCGGGAGACGCCCTGGGAGGAAGTCTGGCAGGCGATGGAGCAGCTGGTAAGAGAAGGCAAGGTCGTGTATGTGGGCAGCAGCAACTTTGCTGGGTGGCATCTGGCTCAGGCACAGGAGGCCGCGCGTAGTCGACATTTTCTAGGCTTGGTATCGGAGCAAAGTCTGTACAACCTCACTGAGCGCATGATCGAGTTGGAGGTCATTCCTGCTTGCGAAGCCTATGGGATAGGTCTAATCCCCTGGAGTCCTCTGGGCCGTGGGCTCTTGGCTGGGGTCCTACATTCCTCCAGTGATGGGCGCCGTGCGGATGAAGACTTGAAGAAAGAGATCGCAAAGTCGCGCACCACATTGGAAGCCTATGAAGCTCTCTGTGCAGGGATTGGTGAACGTCCGGCAGATGTTGCCTTGGCGTGGCTGCTCCATCAAAAAGCCGTCACAGCACCGATTATTGGGCCACGCACGATGGAACAACTCGATGGAGCGATGCGAGCTCTGAGTCTCACACTGAGTCAGGAAACTATGAAGCAGCTGGACGATCTGTTTCCCGGTCCAGGTGGTACCGCACCGGAAGCCTATGCCTGGTAAATGCTTGATGTTCGGGGTCAGATTGATTCGAGAGTTTTGATCGAGGAACGGCAAGATTGATTGTTAAGGATGGCCGTTATCGGCCAGGAGCGGTCATCAAGCCCTCGCTGCAATTGACCGCGCTTCTTCCACAGCAGACATTGTCGTCTTCGGAGGCACAAAGTCTGCTCAGCTGCTCCAAGCGGTGAAACAACCACCTCTAGGGCGGAGTTTTGCTGGGAAAATTGGGGCGACCCAGTCCTTCAGCGGATTGCCTGCACAGATATCCCGGAATGTGGCGCATGCACCAGCGAATGCGCTTGATCGGCATCCAGCCGCGGGTGCCAGAGCAATGAAACCGTGAACTCTGGCATGGAGATTAAGGGGGAAGCTATGCATTCCGGCGCGCAGTAACCCGTGGTGTGGCGTTTGGGACACTGGCGATCAGTCGCGCTCAGCCAGACCCAGCGTGGAAAAGCCACCGACAATTGTGACGATTTCCCGCTCGAGCCTGAACGGGTTCAAGCTTCATCGATCGGCCCCGATCGAGACCTCCGGTGAGAGGATACGTGGCGACGTTGAATTGCCGCATAACGGCAGGTGGCGGGCGTAGGACTTTCCTTGCTCAGTGGGTGCCCCTTTCGCACTGACGCTGATGTAACGGTCTCGGAACAATATCTGTACAACACGCAGCTCCGGAGCCGTCGTCTTCTCCACAACACCGCCTCCCAGATCGACGGTCCCGCTCCGGCGAGCGGCGCGCTGCTTTGTTTGGCTTCTGCACTGAAAGCGCAGCCGCACACCGGGAGCCTCTCGCCAACACGAGCAATGGTTCGTCCGAAGTTCTCCACAAAGCCTTCGCTCGTCCGGATGTGATATTCGTTCTATCCGCTTGACAATTCAGTTCTCGCAGGTCGAATGCCTCGCTTCTCCGCCCTGCACGAGCTGACGACCTGGTTCGCGGAGTCCAGCGCTCGGCGTGGGAACCAGACCCCGTCCGGCCCTGACCAGCAGCGGATCGCCCGTTCGTCTGCACGCACTCGCGCCAGCGCCCGGCTTCATCGACGCGCTCAGCTGGCAATCGTTGGGCAGCACGCGTCACGTTGCCTTCTGCGAGCAGTAACATCGAGGTGGATCAGGAATCGAATTCGAGCCGCGCCATGCATTCATCGTATCGAGATATGGCGTGAAAACGGTATCATACCGTGCAATCAGTGCGTCTTTCGCCATGCGCGCGTTTCCTTATACTTCGACTATCGATTGAAACGGATTCATCCACGCCGAACAGAAGGAACACATGAAACAATTCGCTGGAAACGTTTATCAGGGATCAGGAGATCGGGAATCTCTGACCCTTTGAAGTGGTCACAGGTTGCCGACAGCATTTAGAGGAACTCGTCAAAGCGCCGGCCACGCAGGATGGTCGGCGGACTGGATGGGTTACTCCAGCCGACCACGAACTGTACCGGGATCCGGCACGTGGATTCGTGCTGTTGGCCCACACGGAACAGGCGGGGCTCGACAGCCATCCTCACGATCACGGCAGGTGGGTCATCGATGATCCAGCAAAGGCGAAATTCAGATGGGGACTGATGCTCGGATTGAGGCTCCGGAACGGGGCGTGAAATCCTCGTGAAACGGGATTCCACGCTGTGGTCCGTCCCGGACAGGTCCAGGCACCGACCCGGAGATATTCACGACAAGGTGCATTTTCTGGGCCGCGCTGCTATTCCGCTTTACAGAACAGCGATTTTGAAGCAGGAGGACAAAGAAAAACACACAGAGTTACCAGGTATGTTGAGCGGGAGGCGTCTGCGTTAAGGCGTGCCGTGACCATGCTCTCTAACCGGAGCCAGAACGCCGTTTGGCACAGACATTGATCGCTTTCAGCTGGCCGTCCAGGTCCTTATCCATATCGCCTGCGTATAATGATGACGGCAAGAAAATGCGATCCACGAGGCATCCCGATGATGCAATGTCGGTAACTGTGGCAGACCACCAGGCGCCCTGGTCGGATCACTTCCGTGCTGGCTGGCCATGGCGTCGTGGTGTCGGAGAATACGCCTCAATGCAAACGTCGCGCTGCCGACGATCGCGAGATTTGCTGCATGTGACGCGAGCCATGTCGGGTCGGGCTGACCGACACCGCCATCGACCGCCCTATCGATGGCCCTGCTGCCCTTCGCGGCGCTCGGGGAAAGCCTGGGTTATCGCCGGGTCTTCACGGTGGTGACGTCGCGCTGTTCACGGGAGCGTCCCTGTTGTGTGGACGGCGCTGTCCTTGCCTTGGCTCTGGTCGTCGGCAGCCCATCTCCTTCAGGGGCTCGGAGGCGCCGCCGTCATGGCGCTTGCACATCGCTGCTGCGCGCGTCGTGGTGCTACATCAGCAGCTCGGGACCGCGCATTGGCTGGAACGCTCTTGTCGTTGCGCTGTCGCTTGCCGCTGGGCCGGCGATCGGCGCGGGCATCTCCATCAGTCGCAAACTGGCACTGGCTCTTCATCGTCTACGACCTCCCAGTAGGTGCGACGGTGCTCGCATTCCGCGAACGTGCGACGGATGTTGGCGGGCAGGATGCCGCTGGACCGATCCAGCGCGGCGTCAATGCCGGAACCTTTGCGTCGTTGGTCATTGGCGCGGAACTGCTCCCAACCAGACCCGCGCTGGCCGCCGTCCTGCTCGCCGCCGCAGCCCTTGAGCTGTGGCGCCGTGTCCGATGGAACGGCCAAGGCAGCCACCCCACCCGCTTGACCTGCTCCGCGCCATTCATCCGCTTTTCGGTGATCGCCTCGGCCTGTCGTTCCGCTGGGACAGACCGCGAGCACGGGTTGCGCTACCCGTTTTACCTGCAGCACCAGCCTCGGCAGAACACGTTGATGGCCGGGTGCATACCACGGCCTGCCGCCCGTTGCGATGGCCGCCCCGTTCGCAGGCCATCTCGCGGACCGCGATCGATAGCCTGCGCCAGCGCCTTGAGGCGGTTTGCGTCCTCGCGACCGGCTGGGCTGCCGCCTGTGGCCGCTGAAGGGTGACCCGCTGCTGCTCGTACCGCTCGACGATGCTGTGCGGCCTCGGTTTCGCTCCTCGACGTGGCGAACAACTGGAACATGTTCCTCTTGGCACCACATGAGCGGAGTGGCGCGGCGGGAGGGATGCAGGGCACTGCCCGGTTGTCTGGCAAACCGTGGTGCGGTGATCATGACCCTGCCCTCGACCTGGAGCTTCCGCCGATGCAGCGCTGATATCGTACTGGGGATCGCGAGCGGTGTCTCGGTTTGCGCAGGTCGCGAGCATGCTGGAGGGCAATCCACGCCGTGCCGCGACCGTAGACGGATCATTCGGCAGTCGCGATCTCGATCGTCGTCACGCTCGCCATCGCGATTGGAACGTACTCCCGCACATTGCGCAATCAAACACTTGCTCCCGGGAATGGTGAAGTAATTCGGATTTCATAGATGCAGGCACCAAAATCGTGAGGAGATCCCCACTTTAGAGTGACAGCAAACCCTCAAGTCAATAGTAGCGTACGTCTACTGTGGGTCGGACAGCGCCCGTTGGCTTTGGGGCGCTGCCAGACTCACTAGCCAATATTGGACAGTCAGACCTCCGTCTGTTCGGCCAACTCCAGGGCATCATCAACTTCGATGCCGAGGTAGCGCACAGTGCTTTCGAGCTTGGTGTGCCCAAGCAATAGCTGCACCGCTCTCAGGTTCTTCGTCCGCCGATAGATCAGCGAGGCCTTGGTGCGCCGCATGGAATGCGTCCCATAGGCTGAGACATCGAGGCCGATGGCCTTCACCCATCCCTCCAGCACTCGTGCATACTGCCGGGTGCCCATGTGAGGGGAGTTGTGGATGCGGCTGGGAAACAGATAGTCCTCTGATTTCAGCGTGGCCTGCTTGATCCATGTTCCTACGGCTTCCCGCGTGGACGGTGTAATCTCAAACTGCACCGGTCGTTGGGTTTTCTGTTGCAGGATGATCGCACGCGGGGCGATCTGATCGCCGTGGCAAATATCGCGTACGCGCAACTTGACCAGATCGCAGCCCCGCAGTTTGCTGTCGATCCCTAAATCAAAGAGCGCCAGATCGCGGGCCCGACCGGCCATGTGCAACCGGGTCCGAATCGCCCAAATCTCCTTCAGCTTGAACGGCGCTTTTGGGCCGACAAGTTTGCCTTTGTTCCACGGTTCGCGGTGTTGAGACGTGCTCAGCAGTTCCATGATGGACTCCTTTCGTTGAAAGACGGTGGCGAGACGAGCGCCACGGCGTTCGCGACCCGTCAGGGCTACGCACTAACAGTGGAGAAATCTATTGAGAAAGGAGTGTCCGCGATGTGTGTGTCAGATTCAAATGCTGCTATCGGCCAGGTGCGGAAGTTCGAGGCGCGAGATCGCGCCGCCATAAAGCGGCCCTCAGCCATGTCGCATTAACGTTGGACATGAGCCGAC
>JAMXAU010000113.1 GCA_024281365.1 Nitrospira sp. | reverse complement strand
GGCGCAACGGCGGACTAGATCGAACTCCATTGCGAGGTCGCTTACGCCTGAGCAAGAAGCCTCTTCTTTCATTTAGCGGCCAACGCATGCCGCCTCACGTATGAAGAAGTGTCGATTATATTACTACCATTATGTCCATAGTTTGTCAACAATTATATTGACAAACTATGGACACATCCTATATCCTTACAACCAGTAAGCCTCTGGCTGCCATAGAAAGGAGTGCTCATCATGCCGATCTACTCAAGAACTCTCTTGGCCCTCTCGGGCGTTGTGCTCCTCGGACTGGGGTTCATTGCGTTCTCAACCTCAAACACCGATGCAAACGAGAAACAATCCACTGCTCTCTCACGGACTGATGTCGCAGTGGCCCCTTTGTATGGATTTCGTCTCCCTGATATCGATGGCCGTCCGGTCGACCTCAAAACATTCAAAGGCAAGGTGCTGCTCATTGTGAATACCGCGAGCATGTGCGGAAACACGCCGCAGTACGCCGGCCTCCAGGAGATGTATGAGCGATATCAGGAACGGGGGTTCGAGGTTCTGGCATTTCCGGCGAATGATTTTGGACAGCAAGAGCCCGGCACGAATCAAGAAATTAAGGGATTCTGCTATACCAAATACAGTGTCAGTTTCCCTCTCTTCTCGAAAATCAGCGTGGTCGGCAAAGATAAACACCCCCTCTATCGTTACTTAACCGAGCAGAGTGCGTTCCCCGGCCGTGTGACGTGGAACTTCCAGAAATACCTGGTTGATCGCTCCGGCAACGTCATCGGGAAGTATGACCCCAGCATGAATCCCTTGTCGCCTGCCATTCTGATCGATGTGGAGAAAGCCTTGGCGGCAAGCTGACGTTCCGTGCCGAACAAGAAATGACGGACGGTGATGAATCGGCCACATCTCATGATCGGTCTTGGCCTCGGTCTCTTTCTCTATCAAGCACCAGTTGTCAGCCTGGCAGCGGATGAATGGGTGCGAGTCGGGGGAACCCATAAATACGACCGCTACGTAAATATGACGAGCATTGGGGTGTGGGGACCGACGGTCACCCTCTGGACGCTTCGAGACTTTCGTGTGGAGCGAGCCATTCCAGGCGGTCCCTACCGATCCTTGAAGATCAAACGGCAATATCATTGTGAGCAACGAAGAAGCCGACCGCTCCACGTCCGGTACTACCCGCAAGGCTTGGCACAAGGCCGGGTCCTCTACGCGGCGCCGGCCACCCGCGAGTGGTCCCGCGTGATTCCGGGCAGCGACGATGATGCAGAGATGAAGGTGGCCTGTCGTACAGTCCTGTCGACGTTACGTCCAGATAGCCGAGGGTAATATGCAACGACTATTGGTGCTGGCAGTGCTGAGTGGTGGACTGATGGCGGCCTGTACAGGAGGTGAAACACCAACCGGTTCCTCACCAAGCGCCGCAGCGGAGTGGACCAAGATCGGAGAGACGGAGACCTACATCTATTATGCGGATCACGGCAGTATTCGGAAAGCGGACGAGACCGTCATGATGTCGGATCTATTCGACTATAAAACGAGTCAAACGGAAGCCGGCATCTCAGCGCTCTCAAAACTCACCGTACGGGAATATGACTGTCAGAACCGAAAAAGCCAACCATTCAAAACGACCTGGTATGCCGGCCCCATGGGTTCAGGAGCAGCAGGACGCACCACTGGGGCCACAGGCCAATTGGCCGCCTCTGCCTCTGGTACGGCTACTGCCGCGCTCATGACTATCGCCTGTGGGCGTTGAAGACTTGCTCAAGACATTGGGTCAGGATCTAAGGGGTGTCAGGCTCGTGATCTCATGCATCAAGGGAGTACCGCCGGATTACGTCACGACTGGACGTAGTCATCCAGTATCGCCTCAGCCGCTCTCCGTCCTGACCGGAGGGCTCCATCGAGTGTCCCACTTTCCCGGTAATCCCCACAAAGGTACAGCCCCGCGGCCAGACGCGGTGAGGTGGTGGGGTTCCCAGATGAAAGCGCGTCGAGTGGAGGCAGCGCACGCTGAATGCGATCAGTCCTCAGATGGCGCCACTCGTTGACTTGCGAGCCAAACCAAGATTGCAGCTGTCGTCGTACCGCTTGCGAAATATCACCCTGCAGATCGGTCTGCTCAGTCGCCGTCACTGAGATCAAGGCCCGCCCAGGCGGCGCGTACGAAGGCGCCGCTTCACTGAGGACACAGACCGTTCGGACCACCCCATCACCGTCCCCATTTACTATCAGCCAGGGGCCGCATTGCGGAGCAGCTGACGCATCAAAATAGAGCGTCACTGAGCCACGAGCTGGGGCGATTGGTTTGTCCTCCCCGCGCAAGCGGGCTGCAGTCGCATCATCCGTCGCCACCACCAGCACATCAGCCGTAATCGATTCTCCGGATTCCAGTACCACGCTCGAGCCCTGAATCCGTTGGACGGCTTGGTTCAAACGGATTGTCCCCGGAGGCAACGTAGCCGTGAGCTGTTGTGCGATAGCGCCCATACCATCTCGTGGTAAGGCGGTGACGCCTCGGCAGAACGCAGCCCAGACCACTTCAAATATCCAACAAGGCGTGTTCAATTCCGTCTCCAAGAACACGCCGCTGAGAAACGGCCGAAAGAAATGCCTCACCATCGCGTCAGAAAAGTCATAGGTCTGCAACACATCGCGAGTCGGCCGGGCAGCGTCTCTCATCACAGAGCAGAGGCGCTGCTGCAAGGCGTCCCGACGCATACGCAGCATCCTGAACTTGTCGGCAAACGAGCCGATGGGGCTGAGTAACATCCGGGGAAGGTCTTGCGGCCTTCGAAAGGGATCGCTCATCACGTGAAAGCGTCCGTCGTGACGAACGAGCGCTCCGGCATGAAACGGCATGAGCTCCAATGCGGAATAGTCCAGCGTCTCACGCGCTTCAGGATAGCCGGCAAGAAAGACCTGAAATCCGCGATCAAGTTGAAATCCCTCGATACGATCCGTGCGGACACGCCCTCCGATGCCGTCGGACGCTTCAAGGACCGTGCACGTGAAGCCGGCGTTCGTCAGACGACGCGCACAGGACAATCCGGCAAGACCGGCGCCGATAATAAGTACAGTGGGAGTTGAAGGCATGGTGAGTTATTTCACCTCTTGAGACACTGGAGATATGTAGTCTGCCAGACGGTCACGCTCTCTCTGCCTTGTCGTCGAAGGCGATGTCACGACCATCTCCGTAACTGCTCCGTCAACGTTTTTGCGATCAGCTGTAAATCGAACGGCCAGGCATAGCGCAGTTCGACAGTGGGATACATCGGCCGCAAGTGATCAAGAATTTCTGGTATCTCGACTTCTGAATGTGATCCGCCCGGCGTGAACATCGTCGTCAGCACGGTGATGGATGTCGCGCCTTGTTTGACCAAATCCTCCACTGATTCTTCCAACGTCGGCGTGCAAAATTCATTGTAGGCCATGGCAAACAAGACACCGTTCAAATGTGGGCGTAGTACGGCCCCTACGGCTTCCAGCCCGGATTGGTAGGGATCTGTTGCTTTGGTTCGTGGCCAACGACGGATCTTCTGGTCCAACTCAAGTTCTTCCTGGGACGGAGGCTGTTTGGCCGCACGCCGTTGGGCTTCTAAACGTTTTAACTTCGTTACCAGTTCTTGCGGGCAGTCCTTGGGAATGCCGCCGTGACCTACCAAGACAACCCCCTTCAGCGAATCGCTCATGAGTTTCGTCTCCTTTGACGTATACGCACAGCAATTCGTGGCCGTGCAATTGAGTTACAACTGACCAATTCTTTACTAAACATTCACGTCATCATTTCTGGGCGCAAATAATCCCCACCCATAGTCTAAGAGGAGATATCTTGTCTTTGTGGACGCTCAACGCCATGTGACTTCCTCCCAGCAGAGATGGAGAAAAGTCTCATAGGGTGGAAAGTTTTTGGGGTTCTGCTCTTTGGATCGAACCCACAGATCAATTTCCATTCCTGCTGGATCGGTCTCACCTCCCGGCAGCATACGTTTCACAGGGTACTGAACCTGATGAGTGTCAGGATCCCTGGATCGTTCCATCACCATAAAATGGGCGTCATAGTCCTGATAGAGCACCTCATCATTCTTGAAGACGGTGGCGGTTCCCCAGCCTGCCAGGTACAACCAGGTTTTGGGATAGAGCGGATCGCCGTTGTTCGAATCGCCGTGCTCATAGACCCGCGTGGCAATTCCACCATCATGGAACGGCTGTTTCGCGGCGAACCGGTCAAAGACGATCCGATAGTGATCCGATTCTTCCGTGAACTGCGCAATCACACGGCCAGTATTCAGCACCTCATTGACCTCGATCTCAATCGTGCCCTGTACCGGAGTGAGATGCTTGCCGGCGTAATCGAGATGGTCCCAAGGGGACTGATCTCTCATGCTGCCGATCAACAGTGGGGCCGCACCTGTGAGTCTGAACTTTCCACTGTAGAACGGGTGCTCGGTAGCTTTAAAAATCCTGGTGCCCTCTATTCCTTTTGGCGTGCCAAATGAGCCTTCTTCTGCGAAGGCGGTGGACAGAACTACAGTGCTGATGATGAAGCTTGCGACACATAACCACCGTAGTTTCAGTGATCTCATAGATTCTCCTCTGCCTCGTATGTGCCCGAGATCTCATCCCCCTCAGAAAAGCAACGAGCGTTCCCTCAGCTCAAAGCGGAAGTGTTTACCACGCTCACACTGAGTCTGTTGTGACCAAGTATTCCTGGAGATTAGTTTTCCCATAGCAACTCTCTGGGTACACAGTTCGGATAAACCTCGCCACAAGAGCCATCACCTTCTTGACTGCCGGGGTTTTCTCAGGGTCGGTGGCAGGTAGCAATCGAACGGTAATCGCGTTGTCATGCAACTTCAGCTGGACAAAGAAATTACTCGCGGTCCCCTGGTCGATTGCGACGGACTCCAGCAAAGCATCTTTGCCGCTTCTGGACAGGTAGAATTCTTGAACCTTGAGTATCTCGGCTCCAGTCCGCTGAAGAATCGGTGTGAAGTTCTGATACAACGCCTGAAGATCGCCGGCTTGTTCGATGACAACGTGCGGCATGAGTGTCCCTTTCTACACGTGATTTCGTAACATCAGTTCCTTCGGATGTGGATTGAGATAGACCTGGTCACGGATGTAGCTCACGTCGAATACGTGGACATAGTGTTTCATCAACGTGAGGGGAACAATCAAGGGCGTCAGCCCTCGGTGATAGTCGTCGATGACACCTAACAGCTCGACTTTTTCTTGAGCGGTCAATCGCTTCTTAAAGTAGCCAAGAATATGGTGCAGCACATTCACATGCTTCCTTACGGTTGCCTTCATCGCGAGAGTCTTCATCAACAGTTCACCGTACTTGACCGTCAGGTCCTGGGGTCGATACCGTTCTGCCTGAGCGACTAGCTGCCCCATCGTTTCGTAGTGCTGCTGGCTATGGGCCAAGAGCAGGTATTTGTGAATCGTGTGGAACCGTATCAACGCCTGTCTTGTAAAGCCGTTCTGCACGAGGTCTTGGAATCGTCGATAGCAAAACACCCGCTCGATGAAGTTCTCCCTGAGTGGAGCATCGCTGAGCCGCCCTTCTTCCTCGACGGGAATCAGGGGAAACTGCTCTGTAAAGGCCTTGGCGAAGATTCCGGCACCGCTGTGGCTCGGCATTCCCTGTGCGGTGTACACACGCACCCGTTCAACCCCGCAACTGGGGGAGCCTCTTTTAAAGATAAACCCGGAGAGGTCCAGTTTACTGAACGAGTCGAGACGCTCCTCAATCATGGCCTCCATGGCTGGGGTGTGATCATGCTTGCTCTTGATCGTCACCAGCCGCGGGCCCCGCGGATTGCCCACCAACCGCATGGCTTCGCGCGGGGTGCCCAATCCTGCTTCCACCTCAGGACAGACCGGTATCCATTCAACATAGCGACCCAATACATCGGTCAGGAAATGGTCCTGCTTGTGTCCTCCGTCGAAGCGGACCTCATCTCCGAGAAGACACCGACTGATTCCAAGGCGAATCGGGGAACCCGTCATCGTGTGACCTCCTGCTTCCCGAGATTGAGATATTCCTCACGCGCAAGCTGATGATCCACCACCGGTGACGGATAATCGGTCCCAATTCGGCATTGAGCGCGTATCTGCTCTTCTGGAGTCATGAGATGAGGCTCATGAATGCTCTTCGCCGCTACATAGGCGAGTTCAGGAACATAGCGGCGGATATAGACCCCGTCGGGGTCGAACTTCTTGCTCTGGAGCGCTGGGTTGAAAATCCGATAGCCCGGCATGCTATCTGTCCCGGTCGACGCACACCATTGCCAATTCCCATTGTTGGCCGCCAGATCACCGTCGAGCAGATGATGCATGAAGTACCGCTCTCCGCTTTGCCAGTCGATCCGAAGATCCTTGATGAGAAAGGACGCCACGATCATGCGGACACGGTTGTGCATCCATCCTGTCTGATTGAGCTGCCGCATACCGGCATCCACAATCGGATAGCCCGTCCGCCCGCTGCACCAGGCTTGGAACAAGACATCCCGCTCCGGGCCAGGGTCCCGTGACGGTGGCACGGCCGTCTGGCGAAATGGTCCGTCAACCACATGCGGAAATGCCGCTAACACCTGCTGAAAGAACTCACGCCAGATCAACTCATCGATCCAGGTGAGAACATCTGTCCGGGAGACCGGGCCTTTATGGGATAGGCTCTTTAGCGCTGTCTGTACGGCCTCCCTGGGGGAAAGTGTCCCGAAGCGAAAGTGAGGAGACAACTTAGAGCTCCCATCGATTGCCGGACGATTCCGACCATCGGCATACTGGTGGATGGGGCCGTCGATGAACCAGCGCAATTGTTTGCGGGCACTGCGTTCTCCCGGCTCGATCCACGGGACGACGTGATCGTAGCCCAGCTCCTTGGCTGTCGGGAGCGGCGCCGCTGACAACCGAACAGATTTTCTTATGGTCGTTGAGGGATGGGGGACAGCACGGACCGTCGGCTTGACCGCGTGCCACTTGGCCCACCATCGAGCACGATACGCACTGTAGCGCTGCATCGGTTCTCCGGTGGCGCCACGCACTTCCTCTGCCTCAAAGACCACATGGTCCTTGAAGGTCTTCGAGGCAATGCCTTCCCGAGCCAGTCGCTCCTGGACAGCCCGATCTCGCACGAGCGCACGCGGGTCGCAATCTCGGTTCCAATACACCACATCAGCTTCCCACTCAAGAGCCGCGCGAAAGACTTCGTCCACTTGGCACCCACGCCGCCACTGCAGAGGCAGTCCGATCAC
>JAMXAU010000112.1 GCA_024281365.1 Nitrospira sp. | reverse complement strand
ACTCAAGGCGAAAGACTGGAACAGCTTCGTTACTTAGCTCAAATAGCGGGCCAACCCATTGCTTTCCGCCGATCCTAACCCGTATTCTCCTGCCATGAACCTCTCATCGTTGTCGACGGAACAGTTAAAGGAACTGGTCCAGGGCCTCGTGGACGATCGGCTTCGCGAGTTGATCGGCGATCCGGATCTCGGGCTCCAGCTCGGCGATTCACTCCGAGCCCGACTCAAGCACTCACTCGCGAGCAGTGAACGCCTCTCCGGCGAAGACGTGGCGGAGCGGCTCGGCCTTCGGTGGTAGGATACGATGCCCTGGTACCGACTCGCCTTTAAACCCGGCATTGCTCAAGATCTCGCCACGATTGACCAGCCCATGGCCCAACGGCTGCTCGACAAGTCCAAATGGTTGGCGTCCAATGTCGACAATCTGCGGCATGAAGCGATTGCGGACGACCTCCCGGGGCTCTCCAAGTATGCCGTGGGAGAATGGCGAATCTTTTATGCGATCGACCGCGCAGAACAGCGCGTCGACATCCACGCGATCATTCCACGATCAAGACTGAAATAGCGACTGAACGATGACCACAGTCCTAGCTGAGATAGCGTTCGAGTACTGTACCCAGCTGAAGTGGGAACTGGCCGGTCTCGGCATTGCGCAGGTAGCAGCGGAGCGCCTCGGCCACGACGGGGAAGGCCGTCTTCTCCCAGGGAATGTCTTCCCGCTTGAAAAGATCCACTTCCAGGCTTTCAGTCCCGGCACCAAACATCGGCCCGCACATCCGGCCACGAAACACCGTGTAAACCCAGCCGATCTTCGGCATGCTCAGTACGGCCTAGCAGTTTGCTGAAAAACGTGGTTTCTGCTTCGCACATCGTCGCACGATGATAGAAGAAACTGTGGCACTCTACACATCAGAATGCTCAAAAAGGCCGTCCAGCAAGGCCGCAGCGAGCGAAGGGGCGAGGCGTACGCTTCGGTACGTCGAGCCTCTGAGTGATGCGAGAACGCCGCTGGAGGACTTTTTCAGCATTCTGCTAGAGCAAGAGGATTGTCACCTCGGCGAGCGCCTCCTCCTTCGTTTCTTGAGCCGCCGCCTCTTCTGTCATCTCGCCGATTTCCATGAATCCGGCGGGAAAGGTCCAAAACCCTAGCCGCGGATCGATCGCCCGCCGGCACAGGAAAATCCGGTCTTCCTACTCAGGAATACAACCTGCGACGGTCTTTGGATGATGGTAATGAATCGCCTGGCACTGCTCACAGACGTGCTGTAGCACATCGCCGGGCTGGATCTTTGACTGACCAGGCCCCACAGGCGCTACAAAATTTCATGGCGGGTTCTCACAAAGAAAAGGATCTGGGATGGATAGTACAAAACAACGGTTCTTTGTACCTTGCCCACGTGGACTGGAAGGCGTGCTCGAAGCAGAGCTTCAGACCCTCGGCGTGCCGTCGGCGACCAAAACCGAAGGCGGTGTCGGCTTTAGCGCATCCTGGTCGACCATGTGTTGGATCAATCTCAAGTCGCACATCGCCAGCCGGGTTCTGTGGGAAGTCGGCCACAGTGCCTACAAAACGGAACAGGATGTCTATCACGCCGCCTCTGCGCTCGCCTGGCCAGAGTGGTTCACGCCAGAACAGACAATCAAGGTGAAGGTGAGCGCCCGGCGCTGTCTCCTCCCCAGCCTGGACTTTCTGACCCTCCGCATCAAAGATGCGATCTGCGATAGGTTTGTCGCCGGACGGCACAAGCGACCCAGCGTCGATACGGAACGCCCCAACATCAAGGTCGATGCCTTTCTCGATCAGAACACCGTCACGGTTTACCTGGATACGTCGGGAGAACCACTGTTTAAACGAGGCCATCGGAGGAGTCCCGTGGAAGCGCCGCTCAGAGAAAATCTGGCAGCAGGCATTCTGCGTCTGGCTGGTTGGACGCCCCAGGACGTGTTGCTCGATCCCATGTGCGGGAGCGGTACTATTCCTCTCGAAGCCGCCCTCATGGCTCGCCAGATTGGGCCTGGAATCTCACGACCCTTTGGCTTTGAACGGTTGCTTGTCCATGACGCAGCACGATGGGAACGACAACGCGAAGCAGCCAGAGCCGAACAAGTCGCCGCCCTCCCATCAGCCATCTATGCCTCTGACCGTGATCCTGCGACGGTAAAGATTGCGCAGCGAATGTTTCAAGGCGCAGGGGTGGCCAACGACATTCAGTTGAAGCAAAGCGACATTCTCGATCTCGACGCACCCTCCGCACAGGGCGTAATGGTCATCAACCCACCCTATGGCGTCCGCCTCAGCCGGCCGGACGAACTGGAATCGTTCTACCCCAAACTGGGCGATTGGCTGAAGCAGCGCTTCGCTGGATGGCGTGCCTACGTGCTCACCGGCGATGCCCGAGTGCCGAAGCTGATTAGGCTGACGCCGTCCAAGCGCATTCCCCTTTTCAATGGCGCTCTGGAATGTCGGCTCTATGAGTTTGTGATCGTCCAAGGCGGCGCGAGACGACGCCTTGCTCCGCCGGTCAAGATCTAGCCGGGTCGAGAAGATTCATGTAAGGATGAAGACTCCCGCCCAAACAGAGCACATCTCAGCGCTCTTGACACTTCCTCCGGTTCGATCTGGAAGAAGCGAAACGACATTTGGGAGGGATAGGCGCGTGAATGTCTGAAGAGGATCGATAATCTAAGATGAAGAATTCCACGGAAATCTGGCATGATGGCATGCACGACGCCTGTGGGACAGCTTTCCCGGCTTTCGGCCAACTCCAGAGAAAAGCTAGGGCCCGTTTCCACCTGTGTCGGCGGGGAAAACAGCGGAGCGTGCCATCCAGACCAAGACGACCAACAGCCCTGAGATACATCGTCGCGTCACACGTGCGGCACGGTAAAAAGGGTAGGACAATCCGTTCTACACCAAGCGCTTTACACAGGGCTGGACTAAAACTTCCTGACACTTTACGAGTCGTACGAGAATCCGCAGCCTGCATCGTGGTCAGCGATAATCTAAGCAGAAGCGTAGCTCCCTCTCACACCGACCTGTTTGTGGACATTTCGCCTTCCACGCTCCGAGCCGACGTAGTTCCAACTCATCTACGGGGAAGGACCGGCGCTTCATCAAGGGCAGAAGTACTGCTGTCACACCGGGAGAATCTGACGATCTCCATTATTGCCAAGGTCCAGTATCCCAAAATTTGAAACAACCCTCTTTCCTCGTGCCGCACCTTTACTTTGTCTTGGAACCCTTTGCACTATCGTCTTCAAATCATTGACCAGCACGGTCAGGTATGAACTACTCGCCTATGACGTCTTGTGCCGAACCAGCTCATCCCACCTCTCTCGTTTCTACCGGTTATTCCCCTACCTTCCCTCACCCTATCGCCCAGGGAAGACCACCATGGATTCACTCGGGACTACGAGGGTATCCCCGGGCTTCAATTCAAAGTTATCGGCTATTCCGCTACGGAGCACGATATCGTCATAACTGGCCGTGAATCGCTTCAGCCCTGGCGCAACGTCCGTAAACCGGAAAATGACGATCTGATTTCTCGCCGCCGTCTCCTTAAATCCTCCGGCGATGGTAATGCCCTGCAAGAGCGTCGTCTTGCTCTTCAATGGATACTTGCCGGGATTCGCCACCTCGCCGAGCAAAAAGATATTGGAGCTATTGACCTCCTTCAAGGTCACGGCCACAACCGGATTCTGGACGTATTCTTTGAGTCGGTTCGTCATTTCCTCGGCCAATTTGGTGGGCGTTTTCCCCACGGCTATGACGTCACGGATGATCGGCATGGAAAATCGCCCATCTGGACGTACCTGCACTTGTCGCGACAAGTCCGGATTCCTCCAGACGGTAATGTCCAACACGTCTTCGGCACCGATCACATACTCACTGCTGACCGCATTGGAGAGTTTGTCCATCATCGCCTGACTTATCACCTTCTCAGCCTGCAGTACCGTGGTAGACAACATGGGAATATCTGTCGGCGATTTACCGGCATCCGGCTTACTTGCCCCCGATTCGCAAAACCCGGACTCCGCGAATACTGCACCTATCAGCACAGTCAGTAGAACCCATCGTGAGTATCTCATGAACGTGATCCCTCCTGTCCTAATCTCCAAATGGGGGCACTTTGTCTCGCACGTTTCTCATTCACCAGTCATGTCTTAGAAGTAGCGGGACCGGCTCGACGGCTTCTTGCACATCAAGCGAAACCACAAGGCTACAAGGACAGACTTTGGCCAGAATCGCTTAGCTCACGCATCTCCCACACAGATCGTGCATTTAACGGATCCACCATAATCTAGAACTAGACTTTAACATAAGATCCCCCCTCAACCTACCCCCCATTCATGAAGGATGATGCGATCCTACACGCGAGAGGTGTAAGCGTCTTACTCATGCACGAACCGTCCTCCACCGAACGGAGATTCCCCCCTCACAAGGATTACCCTCACCGTGGGATGAGTCGTAATACCAGCTTGCATGAAACACGTGGAGACAAGCCTTGATACACCCCCAAGACAGAGCAGAGCTGGCAGAAGCTCCTCAGTTGTGTTTGCAATAAACAGTGAGTATCTGTATTGGCACAGATATAACTCTTGCCAACAAGAAACAAGTATATAAAGACTCCCGACCCCATTACTATGACAACTTCTAGTGAGATACTACAGCAGTACCGTCACAAGATTGACAAGCCGGATCTCCTCATGCCGTCAATATTTTGAACGATAGCAGCATGATATAACTACGTAATAAGCAAGTCGTTGACATATCAAGCTGCGACAATTAGGCGCGCTCCTTGCTTGACTTCATCGACAGCTGTGGACCCAATCAACTCAGGAGGATTCGATGGAATGTCCAAAGTGCAAAGGAACGATGTTGCTGGAGCGATTCTCTGATTTCTTTCTCGTGTTCTATGCCTGGAAATGCCTCAATTGCGGCGCGATCATCGATCGCACCATTTCCAAGAATCGCCGAAAGAGTCTTGCAGCCAAAGAATCAGAGACCGTTGCCGCAAGCTAGAAACAGTTTACGTTTTTCCTTGTTTTATATGGGGTCGGGTATCTTTTCTTGACAACCCCATGATGAGTTGGGTACAAGATTCCCTATGCCACGTCGTCCTCGCCTTGCTGCCGGCAACCTCGCCTATCATGTCTTGAACCGACGGGTGGGTCGACTGCCGTTGTTTGAGACTCCGTCAGACTACATCGCCTTTGAGGCCATCCTGGCCGAAGCCCATGCGGCGTTCCGCATCCGCATCGCCGCCTATTGCCTCATGCCCAATCACTGGCACCTCCTCCTCTGGCCACGCCAAGATGGAGAACTCTCGGAAATCCTCCGCTGGATCACCGTGACCCATACACAACGCTGGCATGTCCGACATGAAACCGCCGGCACTGGCCCCGTTTATCAAGGCCGCTTCAAGTCCTTTCCCGTTCAGACAGATGAGCACTTTTTGACCGTGGCACGCTATGTGGAACGCAATGCGCTCCGGGCCGAGTTGGTCAGACAGGCGGAAAACTGGCGATGGAGTAGTCTGTGGAGACGCAGCCAGGGAGACACGAAACTGACGACCTGGTTGAGTGACTGGCCAGTCCCTCCCCCGCGCAATTGGATCACTCGGGTGAATCGACCTGACACCGGCGAAGAACTGGAAACCATTCGAGTGAGCGTACAGCGAGGACGTCCATTCGGCAACGACGCCTGGGTGAACCGGATGGCAAAGCGGTTTGGTATGGAATCGACGCTCCGTCCTCGCGGCAGACCCAAGGGATCGTAGCCAACAAGGAGTATTCCCCGATCTCTGCTGTGCCAACTGTGAACGTGCTGTCTGTCAGAGAAATCTAGCCGTGTATTTACAAACTCTCTGCTGTTTCCCAGAATCGCAATGCCCCGCAGGCTGTTCAGCGGCTCAGTTGCAGATGAACGATAGTTCCATTCTCCCCGCTCGCCCACCCCTGTGCAGCATCGGGAAAGCTGAGGCCAAATAACGACGCAGGGGCTATCGATTTTCCCTCGCTCCAGGTGAGACCGGCATCGGTCGTCCGATACAGCGTTCCTCGTTCGCCCACGATCCAGCCTTCGCGCCGGCTCGTAAACCGGACCTTCAACAAATCGGTGAGTTTCGTACAAGTATTTCCACAAGGCAGAGTCTGATCCACCCATTTGGCGCCCCCATCTGTCGTTTGAAACAGCGCCCCTGCATTGCCGACCGCCCAACCAGTTGTGGCATCAGTGAAAGAAACGTCGAACAAGGTCACTGCACTCTGTGTACCTTGGGGTGTCCATGTCGCGCCGCCATCAGATGTCGACAGGATCGTTCCCAGTGCGCCTACAATGGTCCCCTTCTTCTCATCGATAAACTGTACCGCATAGAGGGCCGCCATCGTGCCGCTGACCTGCTCCTTCCAATGCTGGCCTCCATCCGTGGTATGAAAGATGGTCCCGCCTCCCCCAACGACCCATCCGATACTGGGAGATGGAAAGGAGACAGCGTACAGCGGCTGCTGTGTCGCTAGAGACTGCGGAGACCAGGACTCTCCTCCGTTCATCGTACGGCTGAACCATCCTCCAGCACCGGTCACCCATCCGTTTGACGAGTCGGCAAAAAACACGCTCGTGAGCAAGGCAGTTGTTCCACTGGTCACGCGCTTCCATTTTTTCCCGCCATCAATGGTCTTCAGGATCGTCCCACCAGATCCCACCACCCAGCCCTGTTGAGGCGTAGGAAACTGAATGCTCAGCAAGGTGGATTTTGTCGGACTCGTCTGGATCGTAAAGGAAAGAGCGGTCTCACTGCTTGCGGCCAGTTGCGGAAGCCCCAGTACCACCAGCAACAACAAGGAGATGATACGCGATTGGATGCAGACAACGTGCAGTGGAGCCAGCATTATTGACTGGTACTCGCATCAGGTCTGTTATTCGTCCAATACCCATCGTCAGGAAGCCCCTTCGCTTCGATGGTGAACTGGCCCGCTTCTACTGTCAGCCATTTTTTCGGCGAGCAGCAGGTGCCATCCGGCAAGAGATCCCAAGATCCTCGACGGACCACCAGAGGCCCTGTGGCAAGATCATCGAAAAAGTCGCCCTTCTTTCCAATCCCATACAGGTTCCGGTGCGGAACTTTGACCACGATTTCCTGATCCGTCCATGACTGCACCAAAGCGGCAGCGCCATTGAACAGAACTTCAGTGCGGGAGACGTTCGACAACACTGTCGTACCGGCCTCCGGCTCGTTGATCTCAATGTCAGCTCGCCGTTTGTATGCTTTTTGATTTAATCCAAGATCGGCATGTTCTGCGGTCTTCAAGAACGTCCCAAATCCACGTCCCTTAATGGTAACGGTAGCATCCAACCCAGCTGACTTGGGGTCATACGCGTCAACCGTGGGCGTCACCAGTGTGAAGTCTCCTGCCTCAATCGCCATCGTCCCCCGCTCGGCGCAGCAGAGACCCCCCAGATTCGGCCTGGTGGCACTCCGGTAGATCACCACCTTCCCGCTTTTTGCGCTGAATGGCACCCACACATCGATTCGATCGTCGTTCCATCGATAGATGACGGCCGGGACCCCGCCGATCTCCACTCGATTCTGACCCGTATTGAAATCCATGAAGTTGTACGGAGTCGCCCCGCTTTCCGAATAGAACCCAAAATGTTCACCGCTGATCCGGAGCAATGTCCCAATCGGAGCGCTGGAAGGGCTCAGCGTCGTGATATGAGGAACATGGACCGTAAACTGTGTCAGTACCCGTTCTTGCCCCTGCCGTCGCAACACCAGCGGACCAGACTCGGCATCAAGGGGAACATGGACCACGATCACATCGTCGTTCCATTGGGCAATCGTCGCAGGTTTTCCGGCGATCAGCACACCGTCATCCATCCGCTCTTTCGATTGACCAAATCCTTGGCCGAAGAGCACCACCTTCGTCCCGACGGGCCCACTGACCGGATCGACTCGAATGGAAGGTATCAGTTTCAATGGAACGGCATTGCTCCTGATGTACTCCACAGGAGCACAGCACGACCCGTCAGGAAGCGGGTCAGAGGAGGCTAGCCGAACCACGACATCCCCGCTCGTCGCATTGGCAGGGACCTCCAGCTCGATAGTGTCATCCTTCCAGCGCTGCGGTCGAACGACCACCCCTCCGACGATCACATCGTTCACTCCGAACATCGTATTGGGATCGCGAGCGCCGGCGGACAGACCGAAATGCCGACCCGTAATCTGAATCGTGGCCCCACGCTCGGCTTCCGTCGGTGTAATGTCGTCGATCTGTGGCATGACAATCGTCAACAGCCCGGCGAGCACCTTCTTCTTCCCGATCATCACTTCGATAAATCCGCTCGTTGCCTTGAACGGAACTTTGACCTCAATGAGCTCAGGTTCCCATCGTTGCACCAGAGCCGACAGGCCATTGATGATCACTCTGTTGAACGCCGTCGACTTGTACGGGCCGAACCCCTTTCCGTTGAGCGTGACCGTCGCGCCAGGAGTTGCCATGGTGGTCGAGAGTTCAATGACAACCTTGCTCTCGATAGGCTTCCTCTTACTCGCTGCATGGGTATTGTTTGAGGATAAAAACAACAACACGAGGCATGCGGTAAACACGGCAATTCGTTGCATGGGTGACCTTTCAGACAAGAAACGGGAAGGGCAAAGCCATGATGTGCATCATGCAGGACTTTAACAAGTGGTTTTTTGAAGAGTCAAGGCGGACTAGGAGAGAAGCTGCACGATCAATTCGATTTCCACCGGTGCCTGGCGAGGAAGTTCTGCCGCACCCACGGCGACACGCGCATGGCGACCGGCATCACCGAATATGGACACGAGAAGATCCGAGGCACCATTAAGAACTTGCGGTTGATCGGTAAATCCG
>JAMXAU010000111.1 GCA_024281365.1 Nitrospira sp. | reverse complement strand
CCAGATAGAGAAAGAAACTTTATTATTCATCGCACCGCTCCACGCCAGATGCAGGTTCCGACCCGCACTGAGCTAAAACGTGAAATACGCCCCGACACCGATCGACTCGATCTTTTGATTGTAAAATGACCCATACGGATTATGACCGTGGAAATAGGTCACCATGATTCGAAAGTGCCGGCGAGACCCCGTGCGGGACCATTCGAAACCGCCGAGCACGTTGGTGTTGATGATCCAGCTCAGTTCCTCATGCGACTTGAAATCTCCCGACAACACGGGCGTCACGATCAAGCGGTTGAGAAACGGCTCCAAGATCCTGGTCCTCATCGACGGCGCCCGTGCCTCGAATCCCCATTGGACTCGGGTGCGATCGATCGTCGATGGCTCACGATGGACCAGCACCGCCGCTCCTCCATAGAAGCGAAGCCATCGGTAGTCATAGGACAGGATACCTTCCGCCTCCTCCAAGATGAAACTCGACGGCTTGATTTCCGGATGACTGCCCAAGAATTCATCACCGAGATGACTGCTCTGGTGATAGTAGCGAAGCCTCGCCGACCAATTCCCCGAACGCCACGAGAGCGGGACCCCCACGTTAAAATCCGTGTTGATCAATGACGCATTCTTCTCGTCCAGGTTGAACTGCGCAAAGACACCGGTGAGCAGTCCCACTTGCCATCCGTTGCAACCTTTCCGATTCGTGTAAAAACCAAAATTCTCCCCGATGGCCACTGATCCCAGACTGAAGGAGGAATTGTCCGCCCGCACCCGCGACTGTTGCCAGATGGCGAAGAACTGTGGCTGCTTGGGATCCGCCATTAGGGGCGAAAAACATCGTCTGAGGGAAAAGCCTCGGCTGTCTCCTCGCCTCATGGTGACGATCATACCGACAATCGATGACCGTTGGTACATTAGCCTCCTCCGGATTTTTTGGCTCAGGCTCATCCGCATAGACGTGACCAACCAGCAAGAGCACCACCCACCCCAACCCAATAACTCGTGACGAACACGAAACCAACCAGCCCATATCCCTCTATCCTCCCATCATGACGTGATTCCGTATGACCGTTCAACGGCTTCTGAGGCCTATCCGATAGCATATTTATACGGCAATTTCACATGTTTTTGATGCGAGTGGAGGGAGCTGCTCCCATAGGGAATAACGGCGGGGACTCGTGGGCTCTATTCACAGTGCTTGAACAAAATTCTGCCAGGACACAGCTTGGGCTCCTGGTAGGACTGCAATGTCGCCGGGCACAGGTTTGGCGATTTGATCAGACGCTTGCCGAGGTCATGGTAGAACAGTGGTCCAAGAAGAATCTGTGGGTCGGATCCGCCAAGGTGAAAGTCCTAGCCCGCATTATTCATGAGCGCTCCTACTGCAATCGCGGATTCGCTGCTGCGACTAGCCCACGGCGGGCAGGCTGATCCCTCCCGACTTCATTTCCGAACCGCTCATGAATAATGCAGGCTAAAGTAGCACTTCACTTTTCTCGCTATGGGCAGTGCATGGATAACGATGGCACATGGGCAGAGGGTCGACTGACCCATTACCCGACTAGTCGGTCTTTCGCCTCACTGCTCCCGACCATTTCCACTGCCTGATCTCCGGCATGTCTTCGCCATGTTCGGCGATATAGTGCTTAGTTCGATACGCTTGTCGCGGAGGGCCTGCCTGGTGATGCGAGCCACGAAGGCCGATGCGGTCGATGACATCAGCGACGAGGTGAAACCGATCAAGATCGTTCATCACCGCCATGTCGAAAGGTGTCGTCGTCGTCCCTTCTTCCTTGTATCCGCGCACATGCAGGTTCTTGTGATTCGTCCGTCGGTAGGTGAGCCGGTGGATCAGCCACGGGTAGCCGTGGAACGCGAAGATGACCGGCTTGTCCGTCGTGAACAGCGCATCGAAGTCCTTGTCGGACAATCCGTTCGGATGTTCTGCGGATGGTTGCAGCTTCATGAGATCCACCACGTTGACCACTCGCACTTTCACATCCGGCAAGTACCGCCGCAGCAAAGAGACGGCCGCCAGCGTTTCCAGCGTGGGTACATCGCCGCAACAGGCCATGACCACGTCCGGTTCACTATTCCGATCGTTACTCGCCCACTCCCAAATGCCGATGCCGGCTGTGCAATGCTTCACCGCAGCATCCATGTCGAGCCATTGCGGCGCCGACTGCTTGCCGGCCACGATGACGTTCACATGGTTGCGACTGCGCAGACAGTGGTCGGTGACAGACAGCAACGTATTGGCATCGGGTGGCAGATAGACTCGGATCACCTCGGCTTTCTTGTTGACCACGTGATCGATAAACCCAGGATCTTGATGGCTGAAACCATTGTGATCCTGCCGCCAGACATGGGAGGACAACAAATAATTCAGCGAGGCAATCGGTCGTCGCCACGGGATGTGGTTGCAGACCTTGAGCCATTTGGCATGTTGATTGAACATCGAGTCGATGATGTGAATGAAGGCTTCATAGCAGGAAAAGAAGCCGTGCCGGCCCGTCAACAGATAGCCTTCCAGCCAGCCCTGGCATTGGTGCTCACTCAGCATCTCCATCACCCGGCCATCTGAGGCCAAATGGTCATCATAGGGATATCGCTCCGCCATCCAGGCACGGTTGGTGACCTCCAACACGTCCTGCCAGCGGTTGGAATTGTTCTCATCCGGACTGAAGAGGCGGAAGTTCCGGTGCTCCATATTGATCTTCATCGTGTCCCGCAGAAACGCTCCCATGATGCGGGTCGCCTCGGCTTCGACGGCACCAGGCTGCTTCACTGCAACGGCGTATCGGCGAAAATCCGGCAGCCGTAAATCTTTCAACAGCAGCCCACCGTTTGCGTGAGGATTCGCGCTCATGCGCCGATCATCCTTGGGCGCCAGTTCGGCAAGTTCGGGCTTGAATCGGCCGGACTTGTCAAACAGTTCCTGAGGCTTGTAGCTCTTCATCCACTGTTCAAGAATCTTCACATGTGCCGGCTTGCCCATGTCGCCCATGGGGACCTGGTGCGAACGCCAGTAATCCTCCGTCCGCTTGCCGTCGATCTGTGGAGGACAGGTCCAGCCTTTGGGTGTTCGGAGCACAATCATGGGCCAGAGTGGGCGCTTCGGGTGTCCTCTTTGCGCGAAACAGTTTTGATTCGTTGGATGTCTTGCATGACAGCGTCGAGCGTCTCCGCCATGAGTCGGTGCATCTTCGACGGATCGCGGCCCTCGACGAAATAAGGATTGTAACCGTAGCCGCGGAACAGATGATCCAGCTCGTCATGACTGATACGAGCCAAGACCGTTGGGTTTGCAATCTTATAGCCGTTTAAATGGAGAATCGGTAGGACCACTCCATCAGTGAGGGGGTTGAGAAACTTGTTGGAATGCCAGCTCGTGGCGAGCGGGCCAGTTTCTGCTTCCCCATCGCCGACCACACAGGCCGCGATCAGATCTGGATTGTCGAACACCGCACCAAAGGCATGCGAGAGAGAGTAGCCCAACTCACCACCTTCATGAATGGAGCCAGGTGTCTCCGGCGCCACATGGCTGGGAATGCCACCGGGGAACGAAAACTGTTTGAACAAACGCTTCAGGCCCTGCTCGTCCTGCGAGACGTCCGGATAGACGTCGCTGTACGTCCCCTCAAGGTAGGCGTTCGCGACAAGCCCAGGTCCGCCATGGCCCGGCCCGGCGATATAGATCATATTGAGGTCATGTTCCTTGATGATCCGATTCAGATGCACATAGATGAAATTCAAACCCGGCGTGGTGCCCCAATGGCCGAGCAGACGTGGCTTGATGTGGGCGCGCGTCAGCGGCTTTTTCAGCAATGGGTTGCCGTATAGATAGATCTGGCCGACCGACAGATAGTTGGCCGCTCGCCAGTAGGCATCCATCCGCTTGAGTAGTTCCGCGTCTCGCGTTGTCGTCTTGGTTCGTGGCATACACTCCTCGTTCATCGTTTCGGTTCGCCGAGCAATTCACTGACCGACCGCGCGATCTCGCTTTCTTCATCGGTATGCATGACGCGTACGGTCACCTTGCCGCCTTCTTTAGAAATCACAGGTTCGCCGGCCTCGTTCCGCGCCGTATCGAGCACGACGTCGAGAAATTCCAAGCCGTCGCAGATACGAGCGCGAATAGCCGGCGAGTGTCCGCCGATACCGGCGGTGAAGACCAGGGTGTCCAATCCTCCGAGTGCTGCCGTGAGTGCCCCAATCCATTTTTTCGCCTGATAGCAAAACAGCGCGATTGCTTCTGCCGCTCGTGGATCATGCTGCTCTTGCTTGAGTAAGTCCCGCATGTCGGAACTCGTTTCGGAGATCCCGAGCAAGCCCGATTCCGAATTCACCATCTTGTGAAACTGATCCGCACTCATGCCCTCCGTGCGAGCCAAATAAGCCACGAGCCCCGGGTCGAGATCCCCCGATCGGCGACTCATCGGCAGGCCGGAGGTAGGCGTGAAGCTCATCGTCGTATCGACCGCTTTTCCATCCTTGATTGCCGCCATGCTCGCGCCATTTCCGAGATGGGCGAGGACGATTCGGCCTTTGACCTCATGTGGGACACCAACCCGCTCCAGTTCCCTCATCAGAAAAGCATAGGACAAACCATGGAACCCATATCGTTGAAGGCCCGCTTTCTCATACCGTCGCGGGATCGGCAGAAGGCGAGCCACCCTTGGCATGTTGCTGTGAAAGGCCGTATCGAAACAGGCGACTTGTGGGAGATGAGGATATCGTCGTCCGAATTCGCGAATTAATTCAATCTCAGCAGGAAGATGTTCCGGATCATACCCACGTAATCGTTGCAGCTCTTCCATGACAGCCGGCGTCACGAGCTGAGGTTCACGATAGCGACCACCATGGACAACCCGATGTCCAATTGCCACGAGCGGGTTCTGTGCAAGAGGGTCCTTGATGCAGGCTAACAACGGCTCAAGACAAGCCACATGGTCGGACGCCGTGATCCTCCGATGCTCGGCAGTCCCGGTGTCTCCACGCACCCAGGTGATTGTACCGTTCGGTGTCCCGATGCGGTCGATCGAGCCTGACAGTTCACGGACAGGAGAGGCGCTGGCCTGGAAGAGGGCGAATTTGAGCGTGGATGATCCTCCATTGATCACCACAATTGAACCGGCAGGCGAAGCGGTAGTGGATTCTGTCATAATGGTTTCATCTCTTAGCCCACACCAATCATGATGGGTCGTGGCGAAACCGCCGGGACAGTATCTCTCGCCCTTCGACGGGACTCAGGGCCGTGAGTATGTCGAACGGTGAAGCGTCGTTCGTATCTCCCAATAAAAACCCATACTGCGTCATTCCGGTTTGCGTTTCACGCTTCACGAGCGACAACTGTTGACGCAGCGGGCGTATCGGCGATTAATGGAGAAGCACTCATGAAAAAACGTGCACTCGCGTTCTAACCAATACTGACTCTCACCCGAGACGGACACACTCGCCGACCAGCCGATAGGCGTTATGGAGATACTGTGCCATCATCCTCTGAGTATTGAAGAACCCGCCGTTCAATGCAATCGATTGCCGCATGATTTCGAGAAAGCGCTCACGGTCCTTGTAGAAGCAGGGCACGACTTTTTGCTCCAGTTTGTCATACAGCGCCGCGGCATGGCAGGCATCCATCCCCCCGTTCGGCTCAAGGCATGTGTCGATTCGATCACCGATCGACCAACCGGTGACGTCTTCCACATGGCCTTCGACCCACCACCCGTCGAGCACGCTCAGACTCGGCACACCATTCACCGCCGCCTTCATCCCGCTGGTTCCTGAGGCCTCCATCGGAGGGAGCGGCGTATTGAGCCACAGGTCTACGCCGGCGCAGATGAGCTTCGCCAGCGTCATGTCGTAATTCGTGAGATAGGCCACCCGGACTTTTCCTCGCAACACATCACGAAGCTCGTGGATCCGGTGAATCAGGTTCTTCCCCTCCTGATCCCGTGGATGCGCCTTGCCGCTGAAGGCAATTTGCAGCGCCCCGACCTGCTCCGCAATCTTCGCCAACCGTTCGACGTCATGAAAGATCAAGGTGCCGCGCTTATAGGCGGCAGCTCGCCTGGCAAAACCGATCGTCAGGACATCTCGATCAAATCCGACATTCGTCTCGCGATTCACATAGTCGACCAGCGCTCGTTTCGCCTCGGTGTGTGCATTCCAAATGTCCTGCGTGGGAATGCTGATCGCGTACCGAAGCGAGAGTTGATCATGCCGCCAGTCGGGAAGGTGCCGATCGAAGAGCGTTTGAAATGAGGGGGCGGCCCAGGTGACGGCATGGACGCCGTTGGTGATCGAGTGAATCGGATAGCTAGGGAAGAGACTGTGCGAGACTTCGCCGTGCTTCATGGCCACGCCGTTGACAAAGCGCGATCCGCGCAACGCCAGCTGCGTCATGTTCAAGCTGTGGTCATGGCCACAGGCCTTCAACCACGCGCACCGTCGATCACCCAGCACACGATGGGCCAGGTCGGGAGGAAATTGATCGTGACCGGCCGGGACCGGCGTATGGGTCGTAAAGACACATTGTTCCCGGACAGCATCGATGAGATCAGTGGGAACCGTTTCCTCATGAACACGGGACGCCAGTTTCTCTTCAAGCAGAGCAAGCACGAGCAGGGCCGCATGCCCTTCATTCATATGAAACCGGCGGATGTGGCTGTATCCGAGCGCCAGCAACATGCGGTACCCTCCAAATCCCAACACCACCTCCTGGCAAAGTCGATAGTAATCGTCACCGCCGTAGAGCAGATCAGTCAGAGTCCGATCCCAGGGCTGATTCTCCGGGAGATCCGTGTCGAGTAGATAAACAGACACTTCGCCGCCCGACTCGCCCCGTACGCGAAACTGCCAGGCCGCAACATGCACTGTACGATTCTCGATGTCGACTGTGACACGCTGCGGCACCGGCTTGCAGAAATCGTTGATCGGCCAGGCAACCGGCTCCTCACGCTGCCAACCCTGCTCATCCAGTCGTTGATAGAAATACCCACGTCGATGCAAGAGCGTGACGGCAACCATCGGGATTTCGAGATCAGCCGCCGACCGAATCGTATCCCCTGCCAGCACACCTAACCCGCCCGCATAGGTCGGCATGTTGGGATCGAGCCCTATTTCCATCGAGAAATAGGCGACAAGCGCGTTGTCGGACCGGTCTGTCATGTCGTCTGCACCACCTGTTTGATCAGTCGCAGTTCGTCACGAACCAGTCGCGGGAGGAGAAAATGTTTCCGCACGTGCTCGCGCCCCGCCCGGCCGAACTCTCCCCGTTCGCCCGGTCGCTTGAGTAGGTCGAGGACCCGCTCTGCACAGCCCTCCACACTGTTCACCAGGTTCTCCTGATAAGGCTCCGGAAACTGCATGGGAATCCCTCCGGCCTTTCCGGCCACAACAGGTTTTTCTTTCCAGAAGGCCTCGGAGACGACCAACCCAAATCCCTCTCGGAGTGATTTCTGAATCACGACATCCGCCCCGCGCTGGAAGACATTGACCTCCATACTGCCGACACCGGCCAGATTTGTGAAGACAAAGAGATCCGGATCGTTCGCGGCTTGCTCTTCCACGCGATCTAGGATTTCCCATCCTTCCGGATCATCACCCGCCATCGCGCCGATCAGCACCAATTGAACAGTCGGGAGTTCTTTTTTGATCAGACGGTAGGCACGCATCACCCCCAAGGGGTCCTTCCACGGATCAAATCGAGACACTTGCACCAGTAACGGCCTCGTCGGGTCGACACCGGAATCCGCGATCGCGCGACGGCACAAGTCTTCCGGTAACTCCAGATTCTTCGTAGCCAAAGGATCGATCGCTGGAGCGATGATGGCCATGTGCTTCGCGGCCAGACCGGGCAAGAGAAAGTCCGCCATCGTAAAGACGACGGCATCGTACTCTTCGATATAGGGTCGCAAGAACAGGCTGACATCTTTGTCCGGAGCTGAACTGTCGATATGGCATCGCCAGATCCACTTGGCGTTGCGCGGCCCCGTGAAGTGCCGAATCGCGGCCGGTTGCGGATCATGCACGATGTAGACATCGTAATCGTTCCCCAGCGCCTTGGCACTGCGCTCGTTCACACGGAGATAGAGCTCCTGCTCCGGCTTCCGCAGATCGTAGTGCCCCCCCTGCAAGGCATTGTGAAACGCCTTAGTGATGGC
>JAMXAU010000110.1 GCA_024281365.1 Nitrospira sp. | reverse complement strand
AACCAACTCATCCATGAAGTCCGAGGCATGATCCGCGAGCTAGAGTCGGGAACGGTGCGGGAATTTGATTTATCCTCGGAACTCACTACGCTCCGGATGACGTATGCACAAACAGGGCGCCTGGATGTGAAGTTAGATCTTCAGCGCCACGCCATCGAGGTGCTCACTCACGAAGAAGAGCGAGAAATTCTCAATATCGTTCGTGAGGCCCTCAGCAACTGTGCCCGCCATGCCCACGCCACACAGGCCGCGGTCTCAATTCGCATGAAGGACACACGAGTCCGAGTCAGTATCCAAGACGACGGGATAGGCTTTGCGCCGGCTCCGGGACCGTCACGTGGGTACGGACTGACCAATATGGAGACACGTGCCAAGAAACTCGGCGGAACGTTACATGTTCAGTCTAAGATCGGAAAAGGTACGCAGATCACGGCAGAATTCTCATTGGAACCCTTACTGACATCTATATGAAACAACCACAAACCAGCATCGTACTCATCGACGATCATGAAATGGTCCGCAGAGGACTGCGCGCCCTGCTTCACCTTGAAGCAGATCTCGCCATCGTGGGCGAAGCAGCAACGGTCGCCAGCGGTGTGGGCCTCGTTGAGCGGCTGACGCCTCAGATGGTTTTGCTCGATGTGAAACTTCCTGACGCGACGGTCACTGAGGCCATCCGCCGCTTGCTGACCGTGTCACCCAAACTGCGAATACTGATTCTCACAAGTTACGCTGAAGACACGACCGTCATGGCTGTCGTCCAGAACGGCGCCCATGGCTATGTACTCAAAGACGTTCGCATGGACGACCTGATTCGAGCCATTCGCACGGTCGCCTCGGGTCAGGGCTATCTTGATCCACGCGTGACACAGCAGGCGCTGCATTGGATTCGGACCAGCTCGCACTTGGGAGTCACTTCACAAGGAGTCTCTCGGCTTTCTCCACAGGAACGCTTAATCCTGCCGCTTTTGGCGGAGGGCAAAACCAACAAGGAAATTGCCGTCCAACTGCGGCTGAGCGACAAGACCATCAAGAACTACCTGGCGAATATTTTCGACAAGCTCCATGTGAAACGACGTACCGAAGCCGTGGCCTGGTTCATGAAGGAATCTCATACGCCTAGTGTGAACCAAAGCCCGAAACTCTGACGCTCCTTCGACCGCCGGCGTTCTCTCGTTCACCTCTCATTGCGGGTACGTCTGCCTTCATCCCCCTCTAGTTTTGTCGGTTCACCGGATCCTATACTATCCTCCGCTTTCTGTGACCATTGAGTGCAACAATACTGACACCAGAACTGCGTCTGGACTACCCAGAGGATTATATTCATGAGTTTACCGCCGGGGACCGACACTTCAACGATCAGCGAGGTCGCCCAACTGCGCCACCAGATCCTTGAACTCCAACAGGCACTCGTTCATGCAAAACAAGACTGTCCTTCAGCGCAAACCACCACACTCGGCGCTGCCCAAGTGGGGACATGGGAATGGGACGGCAGGACAAATCGGGTGATATGGTCGCAGGAAACTGAACGGATCTTCGGCCTTCCTCCCGGCACATTCGATGGTTCATACGAAGGGTTCCTTGCTCTCGTTCATCCGGATGATCGCCATTGTCTCAGTGCAGCCATTACGAAGGCCGTTCATGACCATTCTCCCTACAGAGTCGAACATCGCATCATCACTCCTTCCGGAGCCACGCGATGGGTGGCCTGCCGTGGTCGTGCCACAGGCAGTGAGAGTGAACCGGTCTCGGGCATGATGGGCACGGTTGAAGATATCACTGCCCGTAAAGACTTCGAGCTCAGTCAGCAAGCGATCCGAGACACCCTGGAAACACATGTTCGAGAACGGACAGCCGGATTGGAACAGGCTGTCCATGAGCTGAAGACTGAAATTGCGCGAAGACAACAGGCCGAGTCGGCCCTCAAAACAAGTGAGCAACGCTACCAATCCCTCTACGAGCACAACCCCTTCATGTATTTCACTCTTTCCCCTGATGGCACCATGTTATCCGCCAATAATTTTGGGGCGGATCAACTCGGATACCAGAAAGAAGATCTCATCGGCCGGTCCATCTTGCAGCTATTTTCCCCGAAAGACCACCAGACGGTGCTGGGACAGTTGGTCGCGTGCGCCGCCAGTCCCTACACCGTGTTTCAGTGGGACATTCAAAAACTCCGGAAAGACGGAGTCAGGATCTGGGTCAAAGAGCGCGCGCAGGCGATCCACGATCACACAAATCAGATCCTCATCCTTGTAGTCTGTGAGGATGTGACAGAACGCAAGCGGACAGAAAAGCAGCTCCAGGAAACGTCCCGCCTGCTCCAGACCCTCGTCGAAGAATCCGCATTGCCGATTGTCAGCCTTGATCGAGAAGCACGGGTAGTCAGTTGGAACCAAGCCGCGACTCATCTGTTCGGATGGTCGAAAGAAGAAGTACTCGGGCGTGAACTTCCATATACCAAGCCTGAGGATGAAGTCGAGGCAAATGCCCTCTGGCAAGCAGGAACGCGGGGGGAATTAATCGGCCCGATTGAGCTCCAGCGCCGGCGCAAAGATGGAAAGCTGTTGGACCTTCTCCTCTGGCCCGTGTTCGTCTATGACGAGTTCGAACAGCTGTCTCTGGCTGTCGGTCTCTATGTCGATCAGTCTGAGATCAAACGGGCCGAGGAGGCGACCCTGAGGGCCGAAGCGCGTCTTCGTTCGTTCTTGAACGCGCTGGACGACCTCGCCTTTGAGTTTGACCAAGACGGACGATACCTCAATGTCTGGACCCACAGCAACGACAAGCTTTTGCTGCCAAAACAGGAGCTCATCGGCCGACGCCTCACCGATCTATTCGGAGAAGATGCGGGTTCCCACTATGTCGAAACGATCCGGCAAGTCATTATGACCGGCAAACCTGCGACCATTAATTACGCCGTTCGATTGAATCAAACCCTACGCTATTTTTCGGGCGTCCTGACCCTGATTCCAGGGAGTCACACGTCCCAGGCGACAGTTGGCTGTCTTGTACGCGATATCACCGAGAGCCGCCTCATCGAGGCGCAGGTTCGAGAAAGCGAGGCTCGATGGAGAGCGCTCTATGAACATGCGGGAGTCGGCATTGCCCAACTGAACCTCGACGGACGATTTCTTCGAGTCAATCCACACCTCTGCGAACTGCTAGGCTACTCATCGGAAGCCATACTCCAACGAACATTTCAAGATCTCACGCATCCGGATGACCTGGAAGCGAATCTTGTCTATCTCGACGAACTGCTCACGGGGAAGCGTCATTCCTTCTCGATGCAGAAACGGTATCGCAGAAGCAACGACACATGGGCGTGGGTCGATTTAACCGTCTCACTTGTCCAGAGTGGCTCTTCCGATCAGGACTATTTGATCGCCGTTATCCAGAACATCGATGATCGCAAACGAGCAGAACAAGCCCTCCAAGACCAGGAGGCACTGCTGCGATCCGTCATTGAAACGGCCCCCGACGTCATTTTCATGAAGGATCGAGATGGCCACTATCGATTCGTCAATTCGGCCTTTGCGCAGACGCTTAACAAGCTCCCCGACGACATCATCGGAAAGACCGATGCCGAACTGTTTCCGCCTGACATTGCTGATCGCTGTATGGCCGGAGATCGTGATGTTTTTTCCGGCGCGGTCCAACAGGAATTCGAGGAAATTGTGCCCGTTAACGGCACCCCTCGCATTTTCCATGTGATCAAGACACCGCACCGAGCCCAGAACGGACGCGTGATCGGATTGGTCGGAGTCGCCCGCGACATGACCGACCTGAAGCAAGCCGAACAAGCCCTCCGGCTGACTCAGCTGGCCGTTGATCGATCCGCAGACTTTGTGTTCTGGGTTGATCGGTCGGCTCGTTTTCTCTATGTCAATGACGCCGCTTGCGTACGACTCGGGTACTCACGTGAAGAGTTCCTTCGTATGTCCGTGAACGACATTGATACCGAGTACCGAGCGGAACGGTGGCCTGAACATTGGACGGAATTGAGTCGAGCAGGACGTCTTCGCTTTGAATCGCGTCATCGCACCAAATCCGGCGAGACATACCCTGTAGAAATTGTCGCTAGTTTTATTGCCATAGAAGGTAAGGAGTACAACTTCGCCTTTGTTCGTGACATCTCTGATCGGAAACGATCGTACTCACTCTTGCAAGCCGCCATCAATTCAGTTGCCGACGGTTTGCTGGTCATCGACCGACAAGGGAAGGTCGCCAGTGCGAATCAACGGTTCCTGCAACTCTGGAACATCCCCCAGTCACTCGCGGACAGTGGAGACGACGACGCACTACTCACCTCTGTGATGGACCAGCTTCAGGAACCCGAGACATTCCTGCAGAAAGTTCGTGAGCTGTATGCTCAGCCGGAGCAGGAAAGTTTTGATGTGGTCACGTTCAAGGATGGGCGAGTGTTTGAACGGTATTCTCGACCGCAAATTCTTGACAACGAAATCGTTGGCCGGGTCTGGAGTTTCCGAGATATCACGGAACACAAACGTGCCGAGCAGGCGTTACGGGAGAGCGAGCTGAGGCTCCAGCGCTTCGTCGCTGAAGCCCCCGTTGGGCTCTGCATTCTCGATGAAAACTGGCGCGTAATCACTGCCAATCTCGCCTTTTGCCAACTGACCGGATACGAGGTTCACGAAATCATCGGCAGCACGTACTCGTTGTACACCCACCCGGAGGATCTCTCCGCCAATATTCGATTGACTGAAGAATTCTACCGTGGAATCAGATCCGGCGACACCTATGAGAAACGGTATATCCGCAAATCAGGTGAAATTATTTGGGTTCTGATCAAAACCACCAGGATCGACCTGCCGGACCGGCAAGGCCCACTGCTTCTTGCTGCGGTACAGGACATTACCGAGCGTAAACTGGCGCTGGAAGAACGAGAGCAACTCAGCCGAGACCTGCATGATAATCTCCTTCAAGCCCTGTACGCAGTCGGGATGCAGCTTGAAGCCAGCAAGCTTGCAATGGAGCGATCACCGCGCCGATCAAAAGCGTACATATCCCACGCCATCCGCCAGCTGAACGGGCTCATGGTCGATGTTCGACGGTTTATTACCTTACTCACAGAACGGACGTCTGTTCAGATGGACTTCGGACAGTCACTGCAAGAGCTTATTGCGTCCACAACCGACACCGAGGGTGTCGCAACTGAGCTTGAGATCAAGAGCCCCGTGCTGTCCTTTATCACCCCTCAGATCGGAGAGCAACTGTTGAACATTACGCGAGAAGCCCTGAGTAACAGCTTACGCCATGCTCGTGCCTCCCGTCGCTGGCTGCATCTGAGCGTCGTTCATAACTCGATCCGGTTACTCATCGGAGACAATGGCGTCGGCTTTTCTCCTTCACGCAAACGCCGCACCGGCCGAGGACTTGCTAATATGGCCGCTCGTGCACAGCAAATGACTGCCTCCTTCACTCTCGAAAGCGTACCAAGACGTGGAACCACGATCACGGTCGATGTGCCATTAAAAAAGGATGCGTTGTATGAGTAAGTCATCAACGATTCGACTCGTGATCGTCGATGACCACGAAGTCGTGCGAATCGGTCTCTGTGCCGTCCTCAACCTGACACCCGGACTAAAAGTCATTGGACAGGGAAAGCGAATGGCAGAGGCCAAAAAGCTTTGTGTTCGCCTGAAACCGGATCTCGTGTTACTTGACATCCGCTTACCGGACGGGAGCGGTGTGGATGCAGCCCGTGAGATCCTTGCACGATGTCCGACCACCCGTGTGTTGTTTCTCACAAGTTTTGCCGACGACCATACGGTGCTCGAAGCAGTTCTCGCCGGCGCTCATGGGTATCTCCTCAAAGACATCGCTTCTCAGACACTCGTGCGCGCCATTCGAACCGTTGCAGCCGGCAAGACCCTGATGGATGCTCGCTTGCCCCAACACACATTGAACCGACTGAAGCACGCCCCTACCGAGCCCGGACAATCCAAACGTCCCCTCCTCTCGCCCCAAGAGCAGCGGCTCCTTCCTCTCGTTGCCAAGGGCCTCACCAACAAAGAAATCGCGCATTTTTTGCAACTCAGCGAAAAAACGGTCAAGAACTACCTCGCCAATATCTATTCCAAACTTAGTATAGGTCGCCGATCGCAGATCGCTGCCTTCTACGCCGGAAGCTTCAAGGGGTCTGAGCCCCGCCTACCGCTGGGCTGCGCCTAAATACATTCTGATGGCAGCTTCTTGCCAAACCTTCCCTGGTAAAGAACTCTGTACCGTATTCCGATAAGAACAGAGTCACTCTAGCCTCAAACACAGGCTTCATATGATACTCCGCCCAGTATCACTGCAGGGTAGACCATTACCATACTGAACATGTCCACAGAGCTATCATCGTCAGGTGCGGCTCTTTTGATCGAATCCGATCCTGACCTCGCCCAGTCATTCCGAGAGCTGATAGTCCTTGCCTATCATTCGTCGGTGACACTGGATGTCGTGTTCTCCCTTGAGGAGGGGCTCACCTACTTACAGGCCCATCACGTCCCGGTGATTCTCATAGACCTCTCTTTGCCGGACAATACCGGACGAGATGCGGTGGAGCGGGTACGAGAGACAGCCGCCTCCAGTGCAATCATCGGCTTCCACCGAACGACCGATACCACAAGGCTGTCTGACGCCATCCGTGCTGGAGCCCATGAAGTGTTACCCGTTATTCCACCCTCGGCCGAGACACTCCGCTTGGCTATCACCAGCGCCTTGATCAGAGTCGCTTGCTCCCAGACAGTTACCGAACCAGTGCCTTCGGCTGACGCTCACCAGACCCTATCATTACCCCTCGCGAAAGTTGCACACGACTTGAACAACTGCCTGACATCCATCAATGGATTTGCCGACATTCTCCTCGCACGACTGTCCGCGGAAGATCCGTCACAATATTGCGCTGAACAGATCAAACTGGCCTGCACACGAGCCGAGAGTTTGATTAAGCAGTTACCGCAGATCACCTGTACGTCCCCCACTCCCCAGCTATCACAGCCAACCAACAACGCTCCAGGAACTTAACCTCCTCACTGCTCTCACGAATTGACAGGCCCTGATCCCCTGACTAGGATACGGACGATTATCGATTGACCCGACTGAATAGGTCATCTTTTCTTCTGAAAGGAGCGTTGTAATGTCCGACTCTGGTTTACCCGATACCCGGGAAACCCACCGTTCGCATAAGCCCACTCACTCCGCCAGCAATCAGGTCGAGGCCGTCTTCGAATCGGTTGTCTTTGCCAGTCGATGGATTCAGGCACCCCTCTATGCCGGACTGATCGTGGCAGAACTCCTCTACGCCTACAAGTTTCTCGTCGAACTGTGGGAAATGGTGATTCATATCCACAAGATGGACGAAACGGTCTTTATGCTGGGCGTCTTAGGCTTGATTGATGTCACCATGGTTGCCAATCTGCTGACCATGGTGGTGATCGGCGGGTATGCGACGTTTGTGAGCAAGCTGGATCTAGAGCACCATCCCGATCGTCCTGATTGGCTGACGCACGTCGATCCTGGCACCATCAAGATCAAACTGGCGGCATCCTTGATCGGCATCTCCAGCATTCATTTGCTGAAGGGATTTGTGGATGTGGCCAATGAAAACCCGGAACACTTGAAATGGAAGATCTTTATCCACATGACCTTCCTCGCTTCCGCAATCTTGCTGGCCTGGACAGACAAGATTATGCAGAAGGACAAGAAACATTGAGCCGTTGATTCGTTCGCAGATAGGGAAAGGGCACAGCCGTTGGCGTGAAACGATTCGGTGCGCTATGGAACCACTCGATGGGAGAGGTGTGGTACGACCAGCCCCCACACCCAGGG
>JAMXAU010000109.1 GCA_024281365.1 Nitrospira sp. | reverse complement strand
CGGCGGCGATCTATGCCGGCACGATGGGGGATGCGGTCTACAAGAGTCCGGATGGGGGGCAACATTGGCTGCCGCATAATGTCGGTCTGAAAGAGCATGTCTCATTTATCAATCAGTTCGTGTTTCACCCGGCGGCCAGCGAACAGGTCTATGCGGCAACCACAGTCGGCGCCTTTTATTCAAAAGACGCGGGTCGTGAGTGGGTCGAGCGGATGAACGGGATGAAGGAAGTCCACATTGTGACGTCGATTGCCATCAATCCGAAAGAGCCGGCGGTGCTCTATGCCGGAACGACCGGCGGGGTCTATCGGTCCGATGATGGGGTGGCGACCTGGAAGAAAATCAATAATGGGTTGATCCCCGAGACGGAACTCATGGCGGCTATGGCCCTCGGGGTCAATGCTATCGAGATCGATCGGACGAATCCTGACGTCGTCTATGCTGGTACGACGAAAGGTCTCTTCCGCACGGTGAACAAAGGGGAGCAGTGGGAGCGTATCGGCCAATCCATCTCCGATCCCTATATCAGCAGCCTGGTCCTCCATCCGAAAGAACCAGCCCAGCTGTATATCGGTGGCCCAGCCGGGATTTGGAAAACTGCTGATGGGGGAAAGACCTGGCAAGCCATGAACCACGGGCTTGCGACGTTGAATATTCGAGCCCTGGCGATGGATCCCAAAAGCGTTCACACCCTCTACGCCGGCACCAACGGCAGTGGCCTCTACCGTTCAACTGATGCCGGCGCGACCTGGACGGCTGTCCCGCTCAAAGCCGCGCCGCAGGCTCAAAACTGATGTCACTGGTCATCAGTCATTGGTCATTTTCAACCCCAGTGACTGATGACCGTTGACGAATGACTCTAATATCCAGTCTTTGCTCCCGCGCTTCCGCCTTGGTACCGGCTGCTGTAGGAGATCATCCGGTCCGAGAGCGCCTTCCACTCATCGGCTGTCATGAGGTTCTTCATCTTAAACCGCAGGCTTAGGACTGTGGCCGAGCTCTGCATTCGCTGAATGTTCGCCTCGTTGATGATTTTGGAAAACTCGGATGCCTCCGCGTCATAGCTGGCGTTCAAGGTATAGAGTTGCCGATGGTAGGCCCGCTCCCGTTCACGGCTTTCCTTGAGTTCCTTGATGATTTCTCCGGCGAGCATATTCACTTGCTTCGCCTTCTCGGGGTCCTGGACGGTCCGATTGATCAACCCCTCCATATCTTGTTGCCCCTTTTGCCAGTAGGCGTCGCTCTTGCTCCCACTCATCATGCCGTGGTGATAGTGATGCGATGAGCATCCGACCAAGGTCACTATGGCGAGTGCACTGAAGAGCCCAGCTAATGTTCGCTTCATACTGTCCTCCCTTGAGAGTTGTTCCGTACCCATATCCTACCGTATCATCTCTAACAGGATGCTGAAAAAGTCCGCCAGCGGCGTTCTCGCCTCGCTCAGAGGCTCAACGTACCGAAGCGTACGCCTCGCCTCTTCACTCGCTGTGGCCTTGCTGGACGGTCTTTTTGAGCATCCTGGAGGTATTCCGGCGTGAGATCAACACGGAATCCTTCGGCCATATTTTTGGCATCAACTGAGTGTTTTCGCAACCTGCTAAACCAACTATGACAGAAACACGCCCCCCTGTGTCAGATCCGGTTCAGGTGCTGAAGGAGGAATTCCGCAGGCATCTGGAGACGTTCTATGCCCGACTCAATCTGGCGCCCCCGTACGAGAGCGTGGAAAAAGCTATTCGCACGTTGACGACCATTGTGCATGCGCTTCCGCAGGACGAACAAGTCAAAATTGTAGCCGATCCTGCGTTGCACTGGCAGCAGTTCCGCAACGCGTTCGAAACATCGGGGCTGGTGAAGAAACATCGTGGGATCATCACCGGTCTGGTTCGTGATCGTAGCGCCGTGAACTTGCCGGTTGAGTACGACCACTTTTTGAACTTCTTCCGCGGGTGATGGGGCCTGATTGGCTCGCTCAGGGAACGTTGGGCGGCGTGATGGCTGCACGCAGTTCGTCGTACACCTGCATGAGGCGGCTGTCCTCCAGGCGATAGGACAGGGTGACCGTCACGATTCCAAACAGCGCGACCATGCCGGCAAGTCCTGTAATGCCGATGCCCAAAAATGCTCCGCCTAGCGTCGTGAACCCGCCTTCCAGAGCGTATTGCACCACAAAGGTCAGCGATCCCAACAAGACAACGGCGAACCAGATTGCGGTGATGAGGGCTGATGACCAGGGAATTCGTTTGACGCAGTGCGTCACCAGCGCCTCGTCATGGGGAGACACGTGAATCAGGCCTTTGACCGGCCAAGCTGTCCTGAACTTTCTGGAGAAGAGGCGGTATTGTGGACGGATGGCGATCTGCGACAGATCGGGGTACCACCAGGCCACTCCATGCGGCAGCATCAAGACTCCGTCAGGACCGAAACGATCGCGGACGCTCTCCACGGTTAAGCCGGACCACTGGTCAGGTCGAGTGGCCACACGACATCCATAGCGTACGGCATCCGGAGTGAGGCGGATAAAATAGACCCAATCTCCGACCAGCAGTCCGAGAAAGAGGGCACCGGCAAAAAGACCTGCGAGGAGCATGGGTGTAGCTATCACACAGAGAAGAGCGACGAATCAAGGCGGGCAGGATGGGTATGCGCTGATGGGGAACGAGCCGGTTTACACAAGAACTCCCGCTCCGGCATGCGAAAAGCTTGTTGACTCACGCGGAGGAGTTTGGCTACAGTACGCCGGGCAATGTTTCCGGCGGGCTGTGGACTACCTGATTTTCCCGCCTCAATATTGATTTCCCCCGCGTCATCATGACGGTGTCTTCCTCTGCAGGGTTGCAGTGCGCAGAGACCGGATCGTACGGATTGTTGGAGGCAAACATGGATCCCGACAAGATTGAGCGTGTGTACACCTCCTATGCGGGGTTTTACGACAGAGTGTTTGGAAAAGTGTTTCATGAAGGCCGTGAATCGGCCATTCGAAATTTGAATGTCCAGCCGAATGAACAGATTCTCGAAGTCGGTGTCGGGACGGGATTAGCCCTTCCCATGTACCCTCGGCATTGTCGCATCGTTGGTATCGATGTCTCCGAAGGGATGTTGGCCAGGGCAAAGGAGAAGGCAGCGGCTCATCAGCTTGATCACGTCGAGCTGCACCGCATGGACGCCGGCGCGATGCAGTTCCATGATGACAGTTTCGATACAGTCGTTGCGGCTTATGTCGTGACGGCGGTGCCGGACTATCGAAAGGTCGTCAACGAGATGATTCGAGTCTGTCGGCCTGGTGGGCGGATTATCATGCTGAACCATTTCAGCAACGGCAACAAAGTGATTGCCGCCGTGGAAAAAGCACTTTCTCCCATCACGAAGCACTTGGGCTGGCGTACGGACTTGTCCCTCAATACCGTGTTGGAAGGCACGTCGCTCCACATCGCAAGGAATCAACGGGTGAATCCCTTGCGACTCTGGGCCTTGGTGGAATGCATCAACGGCAAGGGGCAGCAGATGAATGGGAACGGCACCGCACAGGCTGCTTCAGGCTATGCGAGAGGGAACGGCACCGCTGCCTATTCCAACGGAAACGGGCACTATTCCCCTGAGCACGCCCACTAAACAGTGGTCGGCGTTCTCTACCGTTCACGCCGTGACCGGTGTTCCCGAACCAACCAGCGCTCCCATTCTCGGCCTGGGATGATCGTCGTGCCGACCAGGCAGTTGCCTGAAAAGCATTGAGTGATTCGATCCGCGAGGACCTCCAGGATTCGATTCAGCCTTCTATCCTGAACACCAAAGACTCTCAGCATCAGTCCAAAACCAGGCCCTTCCGGCGGGCTATAGGCCATCGCCTGGACCAGATTGTCCTCATCTATCGGAAAATTATCTGCCGGTTTCAGGCTCCCTTCCCACTGCACCGCCGGATGAATCGCATCAGACCGATCCGCGTGACGCCACGTGCAGGGCAGGCCGGCCTGATCCAATTCGTCCAATAACCACTGAATGGTGGGACCGTCGGTCTCGAGCCCTTGGAAGGTCCATCGGGCGAGTTCGGCGGCTTGTTGAGCTGTGACAACCGGCAAAGTCAGTTCTTCCAGGTGAGCCTCGTCGCAGACCACATAGAGCTCGCCCTGTGGGTCGAACCAGAAGCGCAGTTTTCCCGCATTGAGTTCGGTCTGAATGACGCTGAGCGAGGAACAGTCGATTCCATCCTGTTCAAAAACCGAAAAGTCCGTGACACCGGTCATTGTCAGCTTGGCGACTCGAGCAAGACCGCGAATCTCATAGTGAATAGTCACGGCAATTGTGGTACCGGCTGGAACATGACGCGTCGACCCTTCATCGAAGAGGCGACGTTTCACGATCTGGACTTCCGTCACGTACCCGGCACGAAACCCGCCCGTATGGCCGATCAGCCATCGAAGATCTTCTGCATGTTTGATGGTGCGGTTCACAGGGCAATTGTAGCGCAGGCCAGGATGTAGGGCTAGGCTGGCGCGCGCATCCAACAGGAGAGGACGGGGGGAGGGAGTCTCGGACGCAGCCTCGACCTCAACTCACAGGATCCGTACCGAATCATTCCGACCTTGCTGCACCATGACGCGGCGATCGCTGCCTCATTCCTCCCTTGGTTCACCATGAGGAACAACCCTTGTCGTTGGAGGTTGGCCACGACTTGCGAGAACAGGAGATGCGGAGCAAAGAGAGAAAGCGGGAGTCGCCAAGCCAGGACTGGAGCCGGTGTCACGAAGGGGTACCATGCTGTGATGATATTGGCAGGGGAGCGATAGTGGCGATAGTCCTGGATGTGGAACTCCGTGTTCGGGAGATCTTGGATGTAGCCCTTCGCGTAGTCGTGGCGACTATAGCCATTGATATACATCCGGTGGCCTTCGACCTCGACGCCGATGAGCGCGGTTGGTCGAAAGAAGGTGTGCAAGACAGGGGCATACCAAAAGTTACTCGATCCGATATCCTGTACGGTACCACCGGCTAGACGGGGCAATCTGAGCGTCGACCACCCTTGATCGAGCAGGTCCAGGTAGTCGTATTGTCGCAGTGCCGTCATCTGGTTCGCGCGTTGCTCGAACCGTACGCGAAATCGGCGTTGAAGTGATGTGACCCGCTCATACTGCACTCCGCTCAGATCACGGAGTTCCTGTGCGGGCCGTTCCCGATAGATCCCACGTGACCAGGCGACTCGTTCTCCAAGGTGGTACCAGAAGGCGTGATAGCGGGAGCGGACTTTCTCCTGAAACGAACAAGGCGGAGGGGCGTCCGTTCCCTGGCGGGTCGGAGGAGCGGAGCGTGTGGATTGGTCCATGTCAGTTGCGGGAATAGCCATGACATGTACTTGTCGGTCGATTGGGCCTAAGCCTAAAGGTAGAAACAACGAACGTGGGAGGCTTGATCGACAGATCCGGTGAGGTACTGTTCGTATCGCCCAGGTCAGTGGGGGAGATAGAACAAACGATCACCTCGCGGATGGGCTGAAACGCAGTCGCCCAGACGGAACTGCGTTGACCGGCAGGACTGTCAGACTACGTTTTATCCAAGCTCGCGGTCGGAGACTGGCTGAATCCAATCGTCAACCCGTCCATTCGATCTGGGGGGAGGGTGACTCGCTTCTCATCTACTGACATCAGTGAGCGCTGTTCGCGAAGCCGCTGCGTAACCGACAGCAAGTCGTTGCAGGCAAACTCGATTCCGAGGAGTCGGTTCCCTTCGCCGGGATGAAATCGAAGCAATGGCTCCTTACCGAATGAATGGACTGAGTCTGCGTTCAAGTCCGGCCGATCCAGCAGTCGTTTCCAACCGGCGAGGTTGGTCGAGACCTCAAGATCAATTCCTGCAACACCGGTGATTCCATAGGGTCCATGCCGGCGCGTCTCTCGCCAGGTGGCCCGTAACTCGTTGATTCGTGCCTGATGCGGATTGCTGTGGTTGTCGCAGATAAAGACCAGGGAGCTACCCAACAGCATGGAAAATGTCATGGAGCCAATTTCCGTCCCAGCCATCCAGGTGCGGAGGCTCGACAGCGCTCGACCGACTCGAGTATTGCCTCCCCCTGAGCGACCGAGCCAAAACGCGGCGTTTGGCTCACCATCCAAGAGGTCGCGCAAGGCGGTGAGCGTGGACTGCATCACAAGAGGCGAGTCGTAGTGGAGCGTCAGCGGCGGTGCGTGGGGTACTTTCCGCGACCGTAACCCTTCAACCATCTTCAAGGTCGGTTCCCATGGTGCAAAGCCAAGGCCGTAGAACCACGTCCCGGGGAGTCCAAGGCCAGTGAACCGACCGATTTCGATCGTCATGTTGCCCGTGTACAGTCCACCTGACACGAGCAGCCCACAGTCGGCGAGCGGCCAGGCAACGGGTAGGCCAAACTCATGACGAAATCGCGCAAACACCCGCTCCACATCCTGCGTATGGATCAGGATGCGATCAATCCCACGAATCAGCGGGTCCATGATGGTCATATGGGTCAGCTACTCTACGAGAGAAGGAGAAGAAAGGGAAGCTGTGCTCTTTATGGGATAGAGAGGAGTCCAACCAATTTATCTCTTCCGCAGGATGGGTACCTGTATGGATGGTGAGGCCATCGTATATCAACTATGCTATGAGCCTATTTCTAGATCTTGACGTGAGTCCGATCGCTGTGCCAGTAAATGGCTCATGCGTGCCGTGTGTCTTCAACATGTTCCCTTTGAAGGTCCTGCCGCCTTTGCGAAGGCTCTTGCCACGCGCGGGGTGAGCCTCGACTCGTATCTCGTACCGAAAGGTGGACTCCCTCAAGATGCAGGTGATCTCCTGATCGTCATGGGTGGGCCGATGTCGGTCAACGATCCTGATCCATGGATTTCGGAAGAGACCGCCTTCATCCGATCTGTACTTCAGGCAAATAAGCCGGTCATTGGCGTCTGCCTCGGGAGTCAGTTCATGGCCAAGGCGCTTGGCGCCACGGTGCGATCGGGGAAGGCGCTCGAAATCGGTATGACTCAGGTTTGCCTCACTGATGGGGGTAAAAGTGATCCGGTGTTTAGGGATTGCCCTGAGACGTTCGACGTATTCGAGTGGCACGGAGAGATCTTTGATTTGCCGGAAGCGTGTGTGCCATTGGCTGGATCGGACATAGCACCCCTCCAAGCCTTTCGGTACGGTGAGCGAGCCTATGGGTTGCTCTTCCATCTTGAAATGGAAGTGGGGGGGATCGATTCTCTGTGCCGTGAGTGTGCGCCGGATGTGACGAAAGCGGGGCTCACCGCGCCAACGGTGCAAGACCACTGCCTTGCCGCAGCTTCCGCGACTCCATCACTTGGCTGATCGGTTGATTGGGCATCTTCTGGCTCGTACACGTTGATTGCGGCTGCGGCTCTGAAGTACTCTACATAACCTTACAATCAGCTCTCAGCATTCAGGTCTGGGACAGTTGCTGTGGGCTGATCGCTAAAGGCTGAGTGCTATTCATGAAAGGAGTTTGATCGACCATGGGTGGTTTTCCGATTGAAGTCGCGACACGTATCAAGACATTGCCGCCGTATCTCTTTGCGGCCATCGACAAGATGAAGCAAGAGGCGATTGCCCGGGGGGTAGATATTATCAATCTCGGGATCGGCGACCCCGACTTGCCGACGCCGATGCCGATCATTGAGAGCCTGGCGAAGGCTGCCAAAGATCCCAAGCATCATCAATATCCTTCGTATGAGGGCATGCTCTCGTTCAGAAAGGCCGTTGCCGAGTGGTACAAGCGCCGCTTCAACGTCACATTGGATCCAGCCAGCGAAGTCCTGACCCTGATCGGTTCGAAGGAAGGCATCGGCCACATCCACCTCGCCTTTGTCGATCCCGGAGATATCGTGCTGGTGCCTAGTCCTGGGTATCCGGTCTATCCGGTCGGGACGAGTTTTTGTGGTGGCCAGTCGCACATCATGCCGCTGACCAAGGCCAACGGCTTCCTCCCTGATCTCACGGCGATCCCAAAGGACGTGGCGAAGAAAGCCAAGCTGATGTGGCTGAATTCACCGAACAACCCAACCTCCGTCATCATGACGAAGGACTATTTCAAGCGGGTCGTGGACTTTGCGCAAGAACATCAGGTGATTGTGTGTCACGATGCAGCCTATTCCGAGATCTACTATGACGGCCAACGGCCGACGAGTTTTATGGAGGTCGAGGGCGCTAAGGAGGTAGGTGTCGAATTCCACTCCCTCTCGAAGACGTATAACATGACTGGATGGCGACTCGGCTTTGTGGTGGGCAACAGGGATGTCCTGGCCGGACTTGGCAAGGTGAAGAGTAATTTGGATTCCGGTTGTTTTGAGGCAGTTCAAGCGGCTGGGATCACGGCGCTTAGTCTGGACGATGCCGTGACGGACGACCTGAGAAAGACGTATCAGGAACGTCGAGACACACTGGTCCCTGGCCTGAAGCAACTCGGCCTGGAGGTAGATCCTCCTCCTGCTGCGTTCTATGTCTGGGTGACGGTACCCAAAGGTTATACCTCTACCTCCTTTACGGCGCATCTATTGGAAAAGGCGGGGATCGTCACGACTCCTGGCAACGGCTTCGGCGCACCGGGCGAAGGCTATGTCCGCATGACGGTCTGCACCACCAAAGAGCGGTTAGCTGAAGCCGTTGAGCGAATCAAGAAGGTGGGATTCTGAAACGGTGAGCAGTGAAAGGTAAGGGGTGAAATGTGAGGGTGTAGAAATCTCGTTCTCCCCTTTCATGTTTCACTTCTCACTTTTAACGGGCTGCTATGGAGACTGTCTTCATCGGATTCGGATCGAACGTCGGAGACCGGGTGGACTATTGCGATCGTGCCGTAACGCTGCTTAGTCTCCTTCCCCATTCACGGCTGCAAGGCGTGTCATTGCTCTATGAGTCGGAACCGGTTCGTGACCGGACTGATCCAGGAGAGGGATGGTTCCTCAATGGGGTGGTACAGCTGGAGACCGACATTACTCCCCATAGCCTCTTCGCGATGCTCCAAGAAATTGAACGGGCACTTGGGCGTGATGAGGATCATCGGTCTGGTCCTCGCACCATGGACCTGAGATATCCTCTTTTACGGAGCACGTCGGATTGACGAACCGGGATTGACCATTCCGCACCCTCGACTGCATCAACGACGGTTTGTTCTCATGCCCTTGAACGAACTTGATCCGCTCTGGGTCCATCCGACAAGTTCAATCAATCGGTGGATCAGTTACTGGCCGACACCAAAGATCAATCTCAGGTGAATCTGCTCGTTCCGCAACCTTCTACAAAATATGGTTCTCGACCGGCCTGCAGTGCGCAGCCTGAGTCATGAAGATCATTCGCTCACCTGCAGCCATGACAGCTTGGAGCGAGGGACTGAGGCGTGAAGGCGTCACGATCGGGCTTGTTCCCACGATGGGTGCGCTGCACGAGGGGCACCGATCGCTGATTCGTGAAGCACGGTTACAGTGTGATGCACTCGTGGTGAGTATCTTCGTGAATCCGACCCAATTCGGTCCTCGGGAGGATCTGACCAAGTATCCCCGTCCTCTGTCGCACGACCGAGCGATCTGTCGACAGGAAGGCGTCGATGTCTGCTTTGAGCCGACGGTGGAGGCTATGTATCCTGCTGGATTTCAAACGACGGTGATTGTCCCAGCGGTCGCGCGTCGATGGGAAGGCGAGGCCCGCCCGCATCATTTTGCCGGGGTTGCGACCGTGGTGACCAAACTCTTTGGCATGGTCCGCCCACATCGGGCACTATTTGGACAAAAGGACTTTCAGCAATCGGTGTTGGTTCAACAGCTGGTGAAGGATCTCAATCTCGGTGTTGATATTGTGGTCCGTCCGACCGTGCGTGAGCAGGATGGGTTGGCCATGAGTTCGCGCAACATCTACCTGTCGCCGAATGAACGACGTCGAGCGGTGGTGCTGTACAAGGGCCTCCAAACCGGTGCCAAGGTGATCAGGACAGGGGAGACGGATGCAAGGATTATCCGGTCGGCGATGACTCAGGTGATTAAAGGCGAACCCACTCTCACGATTGATTATCTGGCAGTCTGCGATCCCACCACCCTCGAACCACTCTCAACTGTCAGGCCGAAAACCTTATTGCTCGGAGCAGCGCGTATTGGAACAGTGCGGCTCATTGATAATCTCGCGGTCTCTGCCATCCAGGGGCAGCGCAACTATTGAGCAAGTTACTTTGCGCTAGCAGGTCACTTCTCCCCTGTCTGTATCGAGCATCATGGGTAGTATTATGGTAATGCTCATGTTCAGAGCTTGAGCGTGAGCCATCCCATCACTCTGCTGCCGAGCACGTCGGCTAACGGATGCTCTCGGTGACGATCGTTCAAGGCATTGAAGACCGAGATCGCCACCTCAACGCGGTCGCGCCAGAATCGGTAACCACAACGCAGGTTGAGTAGCGTGTAGTGATTTACTCTGCTAGTGGGGACAGCACTAGTGGGAATCAGACTGAGGTTGGCGAAGGTCTGAAACTTGGATCCACCGGATAAATTGCTGATCCCACATGGTGCACCACCACTTCGGCATTGAGGCCGTTGGCCCAATTGCCTTGCAACCCTGCGTTGATTTTGATACGTGGGGCACCACGCCGACCCGAGGTTCGAGAGCCGTTTGATGGGCACCTCCTGATAGCAAAGTTGGCAAACCCGCGCAACCAGCTAGTGGCCAGTACCTCGATACCAGTTTCGCCCCCATAGATATCCGCCTGGCCTTGATTTAGATACAGGCCAGTGCCGTTGGGGTCAACTGGCGTTGGAGCAATGAGATCAGACAGGCGATTGTAAACATATCCGCCCGGAGCCGAACTCGATGGGCGAAATACCATCCCTGATAGCCCGCCTCATAGGACACGATCTGCTCAGGACCCAGATTCTTGTGTTGCCAAACAATGTCGCTGTATTACTGACGCCAAACAGGGTGATCGTTGTTGAGATCTCTTGGAAGGTCTACGACAAGAGTGGGACTGCGGTAGGCGACAGATCCAGAAAGCCGGAAGGTGTGATTTGGGATTGGCGAATAGACCAGGGCAATGCGCGGGCTATAGGTAGGATTCAGCTGATTGTGCACGTCCATACTGAATCCCTGCATTCAGTGTCAGATTTGCGGTGAAGTGCCAGTCATCCTGCAGGTAAAGGCCAAACCGATCCTCGTGGCCGTTTTCCGTAAGTTGAGTTCCAGAAATCGTATTGCGTCTATAATTTCCTCCGATGATCAACAGGTGGGCAGGGTTGAGTTCGATGGTATATTGCGATTCAGCATTGTAGGTCTGTCCTTTGTCAAACATGCCACGGGAGCGGCCGAATTTGTCGGTGATGGCGATAAGTCCTGTTAGCGGTGCCACTGGTTCGCTGTCCGTCGTGGTCCATTTCCTTGCCAATTGAATCGCAAAAAGAAATTGGGCCGCTCGTACAGGATCTCGCTGTACGCATAGGTAGATGGTGTATTGAAAGAGAGAGAAAATCAGCTGATGCAAAGTCGAACCGGTTTGTATCGACGATCCCGCCGGAAGCTACGAGAAAGAGTCATCGGTCATGGCATAGGTGGTTTGCCCATTGAATCGGTGGGAGCGATACCCGAGCGCGGCTCGATCCCTCCACTGCTGCTGTTGGTCGCGCCCTATCGAAATCCGATAATCAAATTTTCCTACGGCTCCCAGCCTGCACTCCCGCACTTCGAAGAGTCCCGAATTCGCCATATCCAGTCTGGATGGTAGTGCCGGCCATATCAGCGCCTGATTTCGTGATAATATTGACCACTCCGTCAAACGCGTTGAATCCGTAGATGGCCGAAGCCGGGCCCTTCAGCACTTCGACACGCTTGATCTCTGGAAGCGTAATGGGCAATTCTGTCCAAGGGCAAGGCCTTGGCGATCAATATAAATGGATCGACCATCGACCAGCACTAGAAGCTTATTCGCCCGCTGCTGATTGTCGCCTCGCACGCTCACATTGAACTCTCCCGCCGTCATTTGCATGACTTCCATGCCCGGCACCCACCGCAACAGTGTCGGAATATCGGTGGCCCCTGACAAGCGAATGTCCTCCTCTGTGATAACGAAGAGATTGGACGGCGACTGAGAAATCGGCTGTTCCCGTCGAATGGCCGTTACCACAGTCTCCTCTCGCATATAGAGCGCTTCTTCTTGCAAGGCCGCATCCGCTAAGGACGACGTACGAGGAAATGGTGGAGAGTCCGATGCCCGGCAAAGGCCACTCCAAATAAGAAGAGATACGAGAATCGTAGCCAACACAGTGAAAACGTGCAGTGGTGCTCAAACGTCAGAAAGTCCGCTCGCCCAGCATGATTGGGCGGCAATTATATCGACGAGCAGATATGGTCTGGAATAGTCAAAATGAACTGAAAGTCCATTGCTTCAGAAAAGATTGGTCTTCATCGAGGGAAGAATCAAGGCGTGATGCACGTTACTTCCCACAGCCGACTATCGGGGCGCTGAGTCACCCTCTGATTCCACGACGGGGTCAGATTGAGCGGCAAAGCGGGTCCATTGTTGGGTCTTTCACAAAAGAGTGGACTGATATAGCGACGAGTGAACACGCGAGTACCTCGTAGCATGGCTAACGGAGTAAAAGCAGCAACAGCAACATTATCTGATGATCTTTAGAAGCGGGTGGTGTGGAAAGAGTGGCATTGGGCTATCTTTAGGAGAAGAGATTTGAGTGCAGGCTCTGCCCTACCAGCAGGCTGAGGACCACTTGGCTGAGGCGGTTCTTATCGTCCGTCACCATTTCCAGGAACCGAATCCCCATGGATTCTGGGCGTGACGAACAGACCACGGCTGTCCCAATCTTAATCGGTTCCTCGTCGGAGGCCGGTTTGATCACAAGCTCAACAAACGTACCCTGCGGGAGGGTTTTTGTGGTTTCGAGGGTGCAGCCACCCATGGAAATATCCGTCACCCGATTGTCAATCCGGACGGCGTTGTCCGCTAATAGATTGGCACGAAGCGACACCGGGAGGCGTTCATATTGACGGCGATCGGTGGGGGAGGTCGCAGGCTTGATCTGACTTCTGAAGACGCGAAAGCGTGTTGTGCACAGCTGGCATCGGAATGGAAAGTATTTAAAGCGAGTGAGGACCCGCCCTATGGCGCCTTCGTCGGGGATCACTCGAACGAAGGGTGTTCCGCAATTCGGACAGTGTAGATCTTTCATGAACTCCGATGAGCACCGGCGGCAGCTTCATGATCACCTGGTTGCTCCGCCAACGCGTGCTCCTGCTGTGCCTCCAGAATTGAGACGATATCAGCGGGCGAGTAGGTAGGGGGCTTCACCCATTTCCCATCCGCCCGCTTGTATCCACCGACTTTACTCAGATTCGACCGATGCACTTCCTGGAAAATCGGTTCCATATCAATTCCATATGAAACAGCGGTGCCGTAGGTCACATAGAGCAGGTCCGCCATTTCCTTCGCAACGGCAGTCAAATCTCCGGTCGCCATGGCCTCTTTCAATTCGTCGAATTCTTCCTGAATCAGTCGGACTCGAAGGCGCTTCGTGTCCTCATTCA
>JAMXAU010000108.1 GCA_024281365.1 Nitrospira sp. | reverse complement strand
CTGTTGGTGATCGCCTATGTGTATTTGCTCAAGCCGGCTGGTCTCGATTTCTGGCAGGGATTTGGTCTCCGGCTCAATCATGGCGACCTCGGGAGGCTGGGTTGCATCATTGTTGCCGTGGTTGCGGCTGCACTCTGGGGTGAATGGATCCTGGGCCAAGCCGCAGACTTTCTCAAGCTTGAAAATCATTGGACTGAATGGTTCGATCAAGACTTGGTGTGGGCGACTCCTCCCATGCTTGCCACCAGCTTGCTTGAATATGTGATCCTCGCGCCGATTTTTGAGGAGCTTGCGTTTCGCGGACTGCTCTTTGCGATGTTCCGTCGGCGATTCACCTTTCTCCCCGCTGCATTACTCAGTGCGACCATCTTTGCACTCGCTCATGGCTATAGCTTGCTGGGATTTATCAGCGTCCTGTGGAGTGGGTTCCTCTGGGCCTGGCTCTATGATCGAACAGGGAGTCTCATCCCAGGCATGGTGGCCCATGCCGTGAATAACTTACTGGTCTGTCTTACCGTGATGGCCCTGCTTCGTTGACAGTCATCTCCTCGATTTGTTCAAGCGCCTGGTAGAGGTCGTGGTGGCTGAGACTCACCCCATCTGCCTTCAGTAGCTCGCACAGTCGCCGGTTTGCGATCCGTTTTCCCATCGGTTGTGGTTCGGGAGAAACGGAAGATCGAACAGCCCATCGTCGTTCGACGGTTTCGCAGATTTCGTCCCAGGTCCTGGGAGTTCCATCGCTGACGTTGTAGGTGGTGCCCTCCTCACCATGCCTGATGGCGGCAAGGCAAGTCGCCGCAAGATCCTCGACGTGAATCAGGTTGACGAATTTTCGTGAGCGGGCGACCCGTCCGGTTCGGATCCAATCAATGGGATTGCGGTGTGGTCCGTATATTCCTGAAACCATAAGTATGACTGCACCATATGAAGTTCTAAGAAGTTCTTCACCTTGCACGCGAGGTTTATTGAGGTCGATTGTGGCTGTTTCATCAACCCAAGATGGGGGGTATTCGGTCAAGAGGTGATCGTCGTAGGCGGAGGTGCTGCCGAGTACGACCAGTCGGCGGGCTTGTAACAATGCGGTCTCAGCGAACTGTTGCACCAACGCGATCGGGACGGCGGGAAAGCACCAGAGGAGATCGGTTGCGGGAGGAATCAGCTGCCAGGTCTCCGGCTGTGTGAGATCGAACCGGATTCGTTGTTCCGGTCTCAGGTCTGTCAGGTGTCGATCTGGATCGCGACTGGTCGCAAAGACTTGCGCGTACTGTTGCTCGGCAAGTGGGAGAAGAACCTTGGCGGTGTAGCCTGATCCAAGAATGGTGAGCGCGTGATGCAAGGCAGAGAATCCTTCCTGTTGGTTGGCAGGCAGTGTGCCAGTGAGCTGACATCGGAGTCCAACAAAAAAGTCATCGCGCATGATGTATCCCATGACGTGCTCCGATTGCGCTGTTGTGAGGGATTGAGGGGGAGTGGTATAAACAAAACTATGTTTCAGGAAAGCTCGAGGAACACACCACGGTCGAGACGATCGTACTTCGCCTGGCTCATTCCATGTCTGTTGCTTGTGTCTGGCTGTGGTGATGATGGAGGAGAAGGTGGGGCCGGTGGACTCGGTGGGATCGGAGGAGAACGTACGACAGGCGCGATTGTCTACGTCACTAATAGCGGATCCAATAGTGTATCCGGATACACTGTGACCCCAACGACGGGAGGGCTTCTGGCCATTGCTGGTTCTCCATTCTCGGATGTCCCGACGCCGTCGGCGATTGCCGTGTCCCCGAATGGGTTGTTCGCCTATGTGGCCAACAGTCAGGCAAATAAGGTGACAGCCTTCCGGGTTGGCACCAATGGTTCGTTGTTGTTCGGGGATTCAAGCGCGGGAAATCCCAATCCGGCTTCAGTGGGTACGACTCCGCGAGCCCTCGCGATCTCAAGCAATTCTCAATTTCTGTATGTTGCGAACAGTGGATCCGATGATGTGACCGTCTTTAAGATCGGTACGGCTGGGGGGCTGACGCTTGTTTCGCAAGCGGAGGGGCGTTCCAAGCCTGTCGGCGCTGGGGTGTCCTCACCGATTGCCTTGGCGATTACTCCGAATGGGCGGTTTCTCTATGTCGCTACCAGTACCTCCAGCATGGTTACGGTGTTTCAGGTTGATGCGTCCGGGGTACTCACGCTCGTCCCGCCGGCCGGGCCCGGCACGAATCCAATTTCATCAGGTGGGACAGGGCTCACGGCGTTGGCGCTGTCGCCGAACGGACAGTTTCTCTATGTGACGAACGGGGCGTCCAACAACGTGACGATGTTTCGAGTCGAAACCTCCGGACTGCTCACCTTGATTCCACCGGCCGGTTCCAATCCGGTTTCGACAGGTGGGACGACTCCAAACGGTCTCGCAGTAGGACCGGATGGAGCCCATCTGTACATCGCCAATGGAGGTGGGAGCGTCTCGGCATTTGCGATAGGGAGCAGCGGGTTACTGACCCTTGTTCCGGCGGCGGGGGCATCCCCGAATCCTGTACCCGCGCTCACAGGGTCCACTCCTGTGGCGCTTGCGGTGTCTCCGGACGGACTGTTCTTGTATGTGGCGAATCGTGCCACCAGTGTCTCAGGAGGTACGATCTCGGCCTACACGATCGTCTCTGGAACAGGTGCTTTGGTGCCCATCACACAGCTTCTCGGGAATCCCTTTCGTGCGGAGAATACGCCTTCCGCCATTGCCACGCTCGGACCAACGTCCTGAGCGAGGGGATGCAGCGGGAAGGTCTCGTCCCTCAGCTCGCGAGCCGAGTTCTCGATCGATCCTTGGTGCGGAAGGCCTCCTCCGAAAAACGGTCCCGTAGCAGGTACTGGAGCTGATGCGCGGGCATTGGTTTACTGAACAGATAGCCTTGATAGGCATCGCAGCCTTGTAGACGGAGATAGGCGAGTTGATCGCGGGTTTCCACCCCTTCGGCGACAAGGTGCAGCTTGAGCGCGCGTCCCATCCCCACAATCGCCCGTGTGATCGGAGAATCCTCCTTCCCAAGCTTGAGATCCTTAATGAAGGCCTGGTCGATCTTGAGCGTGTCGATCGGGAAATGCTCAAGGTAGGCTAGGGAGGAATAGCCAGTTCCAAAATCGTCGATGGCGAGCCGAAAGCCGGATGCTTTGAGTTCCTGCAAGAGGGTGGTTGTCGATGAGGCGTCCCTCATCAGCACGCTTTCGGTCAATTCCAACTCAATATCCTGCGGGTTGCCACCCTCCGCGTAGACCAGCGACTTCACTTGGCTGGCAAGGTTGGGTTGTCGAAAATGCAGCCCGGAAAGATTGATTGAAACAGTCGTCGGAGCCAGTCCGTTCTTGTGCCAGATCCGTTGTTGTTGCACGACGCTTTTAATGACCCATTCGCTCATTTGGATGATGAGCTCTTCCTCTTCCGCGACCGGGATGAACTCGGCAGGGGAGACCAATCCGCGGGTCGGATGTTGCCAGCGGATCAGCGCTTCAAACCCAATCACTGTTTCGGAAAGAATATCCACCTGCGGTTGGTAGTGGAGGATAAACTGGTTTTCAGACACGGCGGTGCGTAAGTCTTGTTCAAGATTGACTCGAGCGGCGATCGACACATTCATCGTCTCGGAGTAGAACTGATAGCCATGGGAGCCCTTCCGTGCGGATGACTGCGCGGCCGTTCCGGCGTTGTGCAGGAGCTGTTCCGCGTCGGTCCCGTCGGGACCTGGAATCGCGATTCCGATATTGGCCGAAAGAACCAGGTTGGTCGATTCAATCTGAAATGGATTGCGTAGTGCGTCGAGACACTTCTGGGCGACCCGAGCAGAATCCTCAGGAATGTCGAGATCGGTCAAGAACAGCGCAAACTGGCCATCGTTGAGGCGTGCCAGCATTGAAGGGGCGCTACCTGGCGGGTGGGCCTCCGTGATGTCCATCGGGAGCGATCGCTGCAGCCGTGTAACGACGTCTCTGATGAGGTGCTCTCCGCCGCGGGCGCCATGCAAATCACAGATGCGGTGATATCGATCCAAACTGATGACCAAGAGGGCAGTATGGCTGCCTATGCCGGATGCCAGCACTTGTCCGACGCGATGGAGAAAGAGGGTTCGGTTGGGAAGATGCGTCAGGCTGTCGTAGTTCGCCATGAAGTAGATCTTCGTCTCAGCAGCCCGCGCATCGGTGACATCCTGCACCGTTCCAACGAGGCGGCGAACCTGCGTGCCGCTGTCCGTCATGACTTCTCCTAGAAGATGAACCACTCGGTTCACGCCGTCGTGAGGAATGAGCCGATGATCCATGTCCATTCCCGTCCCGTCGGCGATTGTCCCCTGGAGAGCGCGGTTCACCGATTCTCGGTCTTCATCGTGGACACAGGCCAGATACGTGGAGTGTGGGGGGGCGATGGCGCCGGGCTGGATTCCGAGAATCCGGCATGCCGCTTCCGAGAGGTCCATCCGATCGCTGACCGGATCCCATTCCCAGCCACCGAGGCGAGCGATCCGCTGGGCTTGCGCTAATTGAGATTCGCGGGTGCGAAGGGCCCTCATCGCCTGGCTGGCGCGTAGCATATAGCGAACGCGCTGGCTGAGCATGAGCCCGTGGCAGGGTTTCACGATAAAGTCGGTTGCGCCCATTTCATAGGCCTGTGCGATGGAGTCGACATCATCTAAGCCCGTCATGATGAGAATCGGCACGAACGTTCCGTTCGGCAACCGACGGATGTGCTCACACACGGCAAATCCATGCATGCCGGGCATTTGCAAGTCCAGGATGATGATGTCGGGCATCGTGGACGAGACGAATTCAATGGCGGCTTCCCCGCTGACGGCTTCCTCGACCAGCAGCTCATCCTGTTCCAGGCTCATCCGTGAGAGTATGCGAAACGTGGCATCATCATCGACGATCAGGGCCAGTGGCAGCGGCGGTCGGGGCCAGGTGGTCATGTTGGTCTCCTCTCAAGCTCGGCCTGAAAGATCTGACTGGCATGGGCGAATGCCTCAGTCAGCGGAGCCACCAAGGATTCGGCTTTCTTAAACTGTCCCTGGCGACTGAGGTCTTCAAGCTGACGGCACAGTTTGGACAGTGAGACGGCTCCGAGCATCGCGCTTCTCGATCGGAGGCTGTGGGCAGCCTGGCTCACGACCTGCGCATTCTCGTCGGCCATGCCCTGACGAAGCGTGGCCACGACGTCGTGAGAGTCGGCTAAATACAGTGACAAGATTTTCGCCAGCACATCCGGTTTCCCCGGTCGCTGGAGGCCCGTAATCGACTTCCATGCGTTCTGATCAACGATGAATGCGGAGTCTGAATCTGAGCAGGCGGCCGATGTGCTGGGCAGGGAAGGCCTGAGGCTGGGTTGGCTGGAAGCCAGAGACTCCTGGGTTTGGGTGATGGGCCTAGGGGGAAGCCAAGTGGTCAGGACGGTATGCAGTTGTCCCATTGAGAACGGCTTTGAAATGTAATCGCTCATCCCCTTGGCCAGGCACTGTTCTTGATCGCCAGGCGTCGCGTGGGCCGTGAGAGCGATAATCGGCATGGGAGCTCGTGATTCATGCCGCTCCCATTCACGGATGCGCGTGGTGGCCTCGAATCCATCCATTTCCGGCATTTGGCAATCCATCAAAATCACATCGTAATGAGATCGCTGTGCATGCTCGATCACCTCTCGGCCGTTTTGAGCCACGGTCACGGTACAGCCCATGCTTTGGAGCATCAGCAGGGCGATTTCTTGGTTCACCGGGTTATCTTCTCCAAGGAGGATATGACCGGATAAGGTCGGTGCCGACGGAACCGGTTGCGCGTCCTGGGTGGCCATCGGTTCATCGGCGATCGCGTTGCTCAACGCGTGGTGCAGTGCGTGGAGCCGGATTGGTTTGGTTACATAGTGCATGCGAACCGACGGGGTGTCCTGCTCGACCTCTGCCCGCCTGATGAGCGAGACGAGTCGGATGATCTTGACCGATTGCAGGGTCGAATCGGAGAGCAATGTTTGGACGATTTGCGTATCGGTCTGACCGTCGAAGCGTTCGTCGATCACCGCGACGACCGGCCCTTGTTCGTTTGCGAGCCCGGTCATGATGTGCTCAAGAAACTCCCCCTCACTGTCAGCCATGTGCGGGGAAATACCCCAGGAGGAGAAGTACTGGGCCAGGACATCACGGGTCGACGAGGAGTTGACGGCTGCGCACAGGCAAAGGTCTGCAAACGCGGCATCACTATCGACGGGAGCGGAATGTATTTGGCATTCGAATCGGGGAGACGGGAGAATGACCCAAAGGTGCGACCCTTCCCGATCTCACTTTCGACACCGATGGTTCCCCCATCAATGCGCTGAGCTGTTTGCAGATACTCAGACCGAGGCCCGTTCCGCCGTGAACGCGAGTCGAGGCTCCGTCTACCTGAGAAAAGGATTGAAGAGCTTGGCTTGGCCTTCCGGCTGATACCGGAACCGGTATCAATGACAGGGCGAGTTGATTCGGGCCGCCTCGTGCATACCTGATGCCGGAGATTCAGGTCACGCGAAGACTAACCTCGCCGTCCTGGGTGAATTTGATGGCGTTTCCAAGGAGATTCGTGACGATTTGACGAATTTCGATGGTATTCCGCTCTTACGGCGGTAGGAACGGAGGGGGGATAGTCCACCAGAAGGTGGAGCCCTTTCCTTTGGGCACGTTCCGCCAACTGTTCCGCCGTGCGCTCGACGAGATCGCGCAAATCGATCGGTGCCGATTGGATCTCCAGTTTGCCGGCCTCGATCTTCGAAAAATCGAGGATGTCGTTGATCAAGGTCAAGAGGGTGTCGCCGGAGTTGTGGATCGTCTCGACGTAGTGGCGTTGCGTTTCTGAGAGCGGCGTGCGGGCAAGGATCTCAGTCATCCCGATGACGCCGTTCATGGGGGTTCGGATTTCGTGGCTCATGTTCGCCAGGAATTCGGCCTTCGCCCTTGTCGCATCTTCGGCCGCCAGCTTCGCAATGGCCAACGCTTCTTCGGATTCACGGCGCCGTGCCGCCTCAAGAACCAGCGTCATGAAATTGGCCAAGGCTTGGGCGAACTGCTGTTCATCGGATGCCCAGTCTCGAGAAGAACCGATGTGTTCGATCGAGACGACGCCGGCTAACTTTCCCTGTGTGTGAAACGGAGCATCAAGTCTTGCACCGATCTGGTCAGGTGAGAGCATTGTGCCGGCCAGTTCCTGGAAGAACGGATCGTGTAACGCCTGTGCCGCTGCAATGAGCTGTCCCCGCTCAAGGGCTGATAAATACTGTGGATATTGCCCACGATGAAGTTTCTGGCCGAACGTATGCCTTGTGGCGACGCGATCATAGTGATCGAGGCAATAGAGCGACTGGGTCTGTTCGTCATAAATCCACACGCTGACTCGATCGACGAGAAGCGCCTGAGCCGCGATCGTGGTCAACTGCTTCGCCGTGACGGGAAGCGATCCTTCAAACACCGTGCGGTCTTGGACCAGGGCTAGGGTCGCACTCTGTTGGTGGCGTAGCCGTTCCTCCTTCGTGGCCAATGACTCATTGGTCGCTTGAAGGAGAGTGGCCTGTTCTTCTGCCTGCTGCTTTGCATCCACCGCCCCGACCAAGTCCAACTGAGCCTGCAGGCGTGCCTGAATCGCCAGGCTGTTCGCCAGGGCAATGGCCACCTGATCAGCCAATCGTCGAGCGTACGTCACATCGTGAGAAGGAGCAGATTTCCGTTGGCGGTAGGCGAGCGCCAAGACTCCACTCACACGCTCGTTCACGACGATCGGAAAGATGATGACAAGCGAGAGACCTGGTCGCATCATCAAGGAGAGATAGGAGGGAACCGCAGTCCCCATCGCTACCAGATGATGAGGGTGGGCTGCCATGGCAGCCAGATGTTCCTCGGAGAGTTGACACGGATAGGTCTTCGTTTCGTCCGATTGGTTCTGGTGGTGCTGAATGTAGCGGACGGACAACTCAGTGGGGCCGGTGTCTTCAAGATTGAGCAACATCATGCCTACGGCGTCACAGGCGATGCTCTCCGTGATGCGGGACTGCACGATGTTCACCATGGCGGCCGGCTCATGGCTCGAGAGAATCGCCTGGCTAATCGCCGACAACGTCTCCAGCATGTGAAACTGTTGATTGAGTTTATCCGTCATGCTGTTGAACGAATCGGCTAGCTGCTCGAATTCATCGCCGCTCTGAACGGTCACCTGGGTCGAGAAATCCCCGGTCGCCAGACGAGCGGTGCCCTCTTTCAGTAATGTCACCGGTCGGAGGCTGCGTCGGATGTGAGCAAGGCTGAGCAGGACGACGGCGCTTAATGCGAGCGCGATCACCAACAGGAAGGTGTGTCGGAATCTGTCGACCGGCTCCAGTGCAGAGTCTCGCGTTTGGCTGAGGACAATCGTCCATGGTTCGACCAGAAACGTATGACGGAGCGGCATCGACCAGGCCCCGGCGATATACTCCTGGGTGTCCAATTTCCATATCATCCCATTGCCTATGGGAGCGGCGCTGTCATGTCGACGAAAGTCTGGGAGTACGACTCGCTGCCCGAAGGTTGAGTAGAGGACATGACGGTCGCCGTCTTCCACGACGAGATCTGTGTCGCCCGGCAACGTCTCTTTGACCTGTGTGCTCCATAACGCCGTGTCGTCAAGGTGTGCGGAGAGCAATCCGGCCTCCCAGCGCGCGGGATTGACGAGACGAGTCAGTGTGAGTTGCGGAAGCTGACCGGCAGCGGACGAGACCTCGAGGAGTGATTTGCCCTCCTGGAGATGGGCAGTCTGAGCCTGTGTGAGTTCCAGTCGATGAGGACCTGTTGCGGGAGTGAGCCGTACCTCACGGAAGCGATGAGCCGACTCCTTCACCGAGGCGGTGATCACAACCTCTTCTGTCACGGTGCCGTCTTGTGGTAGTTCCGCAGCGATCCGGCTCAGGTCTGTCGTGAAGGTGAGGAGATGGTTATAGAGCACCATTCCCTGGGACTTGCTCTCTTGCTTGAGCCTGGCGGCTGATTGGACAATCAGTTCTTGGGTGACCTGGCGGTAGGACATCCATCCAAGGAAGGAGGTCGGGACCAGCGCACAGAGCACGAACAGACCGAGAATGCGGCGTCCGATGCGGCTGTGAAAGAGCGAATGAGACAGCGTCGTCTGCATGGATCCAATACGCTAAAAATTCCTGGCCAGTCCATAAAATCCGCCGTCACTTGCGCGAATCACGTCATCTTGGCTCTTCGGTGGGTTCAACGGTGCAACCGTATCGAGATTTTGTCCCATACTGT
>JAMXAU010000107.1 GCA_024281365.1 Nitrospira sp. | reverse complement strand
CCCAGCTTACCTGTCATGCTGAGCTGGCCCTCGCGCGACGGCAAGACACCAGAGAGAAATAACAGCTCACCAACCCGAACAACCGGGATGTAGTTCGCCACCGGCTTCGGAGGATCCGGCAGGGTCAATCCCAGCTCTTTCAGTTTTGCTTCATACGACATGCAATTGATTCCGACTGATCTTTCCCGGCTGCCCCCTCACCCTTCACCCCTTACCATTCATGTTTCACTTCTCACTTTTCACCTCTTACTTTTCACTTCTCACTCCGCACTACCCTGCCTTCAACGCATTCAGGAAACTCTCGCCATGAAGCACCCGATCAGCACCCAATGCATCGGCGATTGTCTGCCCCACGTCCGCCGCCGTCACCCTGGTCCCCAAATCGACACCTTGAGCCAGTTTGGGACCGGTGACGCAGAGGGGAACATATTCGCGGGTCAACGTCTTGCCGGGCAATGAACCGTCCCTGCCATGATCACCTGTCACAATGACCATATCGCCGGGGCGTAACTTTTCGAATAACTCCGGCAACCGACGATCAAACTCTTGCAGAGCCGTGGCCATCTGCGTCGGCTCTTCCGACCATTGGTCCACACTTGCAGCAAGGAGCCCGCGCGGAACCTTGTTCAACATGCCGACCACTTCTTCCAAGCCTGCAATCCCCGATGCAACCGGAAAGGCTTTTGTAAATCCACGACCGCTGAAGAGATCATAGACTTTCCCGACCCCCATCGCAATCTGACCCGATCGACTCAAGACATCGAACATCGTCACACCGGCTGGCTCATGCACACAGTCCTTTCGTCCAGCGTAAGGACGAAGTTGATCATGCCCCCCACTCACCGGCTGTGCGACGATACGAAGGAGCATGCCCGCATCCTTTGCCGCTTTTCGCACTTCGCGACAACGATGCTGGAATTCCGATACGGCCATGATGGATTCATGCATGGCCAGGAAACAGGTATTGCCTCCATCGGCCCAGAGTATGGGCGCTCCCGTCGCCATATGCTCCACGCCATACCGACGGAGCATCGCCCCCATCAGCGCCACCTCTCTGCCGATCGACTTTCGTCCGAATACTTGCTCGATCAAATCCACGATCGACGTGGGCACACCGGAACGGCAGACAGCCGCGCCCTCATGCTGAACCACCCCGCTCATTTCCCAATATCCCACCACGGAATCTTTCCCCGCCGATACGAAGGCCAGACGCCCGAAGCATCCGTTGGGTTGTCCCATGGCCCGCACACCCTTGATCTGAGCAATATGGCCCAGTCCAAGCATTTCTAAGTTAGGGAGACTGAGTCCCCCAACGGACTCAGCCAGATGGACAAGGGTGTTCGCCTCAGCATCGCCGTAGTCTGCCGCATCCGGCAAGGCTCCGACCCCACATCCATCCATGACGAGGAGGATGACGCGCTTGATCATCGGCTGACTCTACCAATTTCACCAAGAATCAACATAGAGACGTATGGAACGAGCCAAGAGCACATAGAGGAAGAAGATTCTGGCAACTGGACCGCACAATCCATCGCAGCCAGATGAACAAGGGTGGTCACCTCAGCATCGCCGTAGTCTGCCGCATCCGGCAAGGCTCCGATCCCATGCCAACCCAGGACAAGGAGGATGACGCGCTTGATCCTCGACTCACTCTATCAAATCACCGTGAGTCGACATAGAGACGTATGGAACCATTAAGAAGATCCAAGAGGACGTAGGGGAAGAGGGTCTAGACAACAAGCAGTTTGCTGAAAAACTTGGTTTCTGCTTCGCCCACCGTAGCACGATGATAAAAAGAACTGTGGCACTCTACAACTCAGAATGCTCAAAAAGGCCGTCCAGCAAGGCCGCAGCAAGCGAAGGGGCGAGGCGTACGCTTCGGTACGTCGAGCCTCTGAGTGATGCGAGAACGCCGCTGGAGGACTTTTTCAGCATTCTGCTAGGCCGTGCGATCCATCACGAGAGACCGTTGTACCAGTTTGCGGTAACCCTATCAGCTCTGGTCTACCGATGCGTGCCATTGCTCGAGAATCGTCAGGCCGGCACTCGTGCCGATCCGATCCGCGCCGGCCTCGAGCATCGCGAGCGTCGTCTTCCAATCCCGGATCCCGCCTGAGGCCTTGACCTTGGCCCTCCCCGCCACCGTCTCTTTCAGTAAACGTACATCTGCCACGGTCGCTCCGGCAGCACCGAACCCCGTCGAGGTCTTCACATACTCTGCTCCAGCCTCCACGACGAGATGACAAGCGGCTCGCTTTTCATCCTGAGTCAGATAGCAGGTTTCAAGAATGACCTTGTGCTCAACCCCAGGCGTCGCCTTTACGACTTCAGCAATATCCGTCCGTACAGCGTCATGGTCTCCGGATTTCAGTCGGCTGACATTCAGCACCATATCCAACACCTGGGCTCCGCGAGAGACTGCATCGACCGCTTCAGCGACTTTGGTTCTTGTCGTATGCCCGCCCAGCGGAAATCCGATCGGGATCCCAAGCTGAATGTTTGTACCCGCGATTGCCGCGGCTGCTTCATCGACGTAACAAGGCGGGACAAATATGACGGTAAACCCATGGGCCTTCGCCTCATCACAAAGACGAAGCACATCGCCCTTCGTCGCCTCCGGCCTCAAGACGGTATGGTCGATCAGTACAGGAAGATTCCAACGTGACATGCGCTATGAGACTCCTTCTTCGTGATAAATCGCATCGCTCTTCGGGACCATGAACGTCTGCGAATGAGGGGCTTTTCGGAACGGACGTTTTTGATACTTTTCCACCGCCTTGTTGTGTTCAACCAAGGTGGCGGAAAATTGATGGGTCCCATCGTTTCGAGATACGAAATACAGGTACGCGGATGGAACAGGATACAGGGCCGCGCGAATCGCGTCGGCTCCTGGACTCGCGATCGGCCCAGGCGGCAACCCCGCCCACCGATAGGTATTGTAGGGACTGGGATGGGAAAGGTCCTTCTTATGTAGATTCCCATCGAAATTCGGCAGTCCATAGATGACGGTCGGATCACTCTGGAGCGGAATATTTTTCTTCAATCGATTGTGAAAAACGGCTGAAATCTGTGGGCGTTCATTTCCTACACCAGTTTCTTTTTCAATCACCGAAGCAAGAGTCAAGACTTGATGGACCGTGAGGCTGATCTCTTTGGCTCGCACTTTCCACTCTTGGGTCATGACATAATCCAACTGATCCACCATCGCCCTGATCACGTCTTTTGCCGCCGTCGGTTTCGCAAACCGATAGGTGTCGGGGTAGAGGTAGCCTTCCACCGAGTCCGCCTCAATACCCAACGTCTTCACAAATGACTTGTCCGATGCCAGTCTGAGAAACTCCTCGCGAGCGGTGATGTGATGCTCCTCAAGGACATCCGCAATCTGACTCATTGCATAGCCCTCAGGAATCGTGATGGGATGCAAGACCACGCGACCGGCCAGGAACCTCGACAGAATCTCCGCCGGCGGCATCGCGGCATGGAGCGCATATTCTCCGGGATGAATCTTACGGTCCGCCTCCTGGAATTTCCCCAACAGGAGAAACGCCGATCGACTCCTGATCAATTGCTCCCGTTCAAGGAGGGTCGCCGCTTGGTTGAATGTGGCCCCTTCGGGGATGACCACAATCTTCTCAGGAGGATGATCGGCCTCGGACAGGACGGGCGCTTCAGCCCATCGGATCATTAGATAGCCGACCACCCCGGCGAGCACGACGAGAGTGACGGCGGTGATGAGGATCCCACGAACCATCATGCAATTGGTCGATCGACGACGACTCTACCCACGCTTCCTCTGTCTCTTGTGCCGAGCGATGTTCCTCGCCAGAGCTTGTGGAAGCCGCTTTGGCTTCGAGATAGCTCTGCAAAAGAATTGCCGCGGCGACACGATCGACAACTCCTTTTCGCTTTTTTCGACTGACATCGGCGGCGATCAAGAGCTCTTCCGCCGATCGAGTCGTCATCCGCTCGTCCCACATGACGATGGGAACCGACAACACCTCACCGAGCCGGTCGACGAACAGATGAACAGCCTGAACCGCCGGTCCTTCTTCACCATTGAGTCGTAATGGAAGCCCGATCACAACCTCTCGGACATCGTGCTCGTTCACCAGCTGTTGAATGTGTGCGAAATCCCGATCCAGCGTCCGCCGTTCGAGCGTTTCAAGCGGTTGAGCCGTCCACCCGAGCTCATCGCTGAGCGCTACTCCGATCCGCTTGGTCCCGTAATCGAGGGCTAGGATCCTGGTTGCCATGACAGTTTACCGCTGGAGCACAGTTTCGACCAGGCTAAAAACCTTTTCAAGCGCCGCATCAAGACGTGAGGCATCTTTTCCTCCCGCTTGAGCCATTTCCGGACGGCCACCGCCCGTCCCGCCGACCTCGACCGCCATCGGCTTAATGAGCTCACCCGCCTTGAGGCGACCGATCAGATCTTTCGTGACCACCACGAGCAATGAGACTTTCCCGGCTTCGACTTCTGCGCCAAGCGCAATTACACCGCTCTTCATCTTGTCCCGCAACTGGTCGGCCAGCGTCCGCATCGCCGTCCCGTCCAATCCATCAGTCCGTTGCACATGAACCGACACGCCGGCAATGGTCTTGAGCGTAGAGGCAGCTGCTGCACCTCCGGCCATCTTGAGCTTCACGTCTTCCAGTTCACGTTCCTTGTCTTTGAGCTGTGTCAGCAGTTTTCTCGTTCGTACGACAATCTCCGATTGCCCCACTTTCAGGAGGTCGGATAACTGTCGAACCTCAGCCTCCAATGTCTTGATCTGGTTGTACGCGCCGCTCCCGGTTTGGGCCTCAAGTCGGCGCACACCGGCTGCCACGCCGGTCTCGGAGACAATCCGAAAGAGTCCGATCTCACCGGTCTGCCGGCAATGCGTCCCTCCGCAGAGCTCTTTACTGAAGGATTCAACCGATACCACACGAACCTGCTCGCCATACTTGTCACCGAAGAATGCCAATGCGCCTTTGGCAACGGCATCCTGAATACTCATCACCTCGGTAGACACCGCCTCGTTCTTTCTGATTTCCTCGTTCACCGTCGATTCAATCTCATCGATATCACGAGAGGACAAGGGCCGGAAATGGGCGAAATCAAACCGAAGCCGATTCGGCCCGACTAATGACCCGTACTGTTTCACATGAGGGCCGAGCAGATCGCGAAGGGCTGCATGGACCAGATGTGTCGCCGTGTGATTACGCGCCGCATCTTGGCGTGTGGAGGCATTCACCGTCAGGTGCAGACGCTCGCCTTCACGGATGCGCCCTTGGCGAACGGTCCCTTTGTGAAGGATCAGCGTCGGTGCAGGCCTCGTGGTCTCCGTGATGTCCACCAACCCTTCCGGCCCCGACAAGGTTCCCCGGTCTCCGACTTGCCCTCCGCCTTCGGGATAAAATGGTGTGACATCAAGCGCCACCTCGACCTCGTCCCCTTCCCTCGCTTCCTTCACCAACTGTTCGGCCTTGAGAATCGCGCGGAGCAGTGCGTCGCTCTCCAGTCGATCATAGCCGATAAATTGTGTGCCAGCGATCCGCTGCGCTAACTCCGCAACGGCCGGGCGAGCCGTATCTTGCTCAAACCCGCCGGTTTTCCGTGCGCGAGTCCGCTGTTCCTCTATCGCCGCATCAAACCCCGGCTCATCGATGGTCATGCCCTGTTCGCGACAGGCCTCGGCCATGAGATCCATCGGGAACCCGTAGGTATCATAGAGTTTGAAGACATCCCCACCAGTCAAGACCGATTTCCCTGCGGCTTGCGTCTTCTCGATCATCTCATTCAAGATCGGCAACCCCTGATCCAGCGTCGCAATAAACCGCTCTTCCTCCCCGCAGGTGGCTTCGGTAATCGTGTTAGCCGCACGGGTAATTTCCGCATAGGCACCGCCCATCTGGCTCACCACCGATGCGGTCAACTCATGGAGAAACGGTTCCACGATCCCGAGCAGCCGGCCATGCCTGGCCGCACGTCGCAGGATTCTGCGCAACACATACCCACGCCCCTCATTCGACGGTAACACCCCATCGGTCATCAAAAATGTCACGGCGCGTAAATGATCGGCGATCACTCGCATGGAACGATCCGATAAGTCTTTCTTGCCGTACTCCATGCCGGCCCGTTCGGCAATCGCCGCCAACAACGGGGTAAAGAGATCGCTGTCATAATTGCTATGGACTCCCTGAGCCACCGCGGCCAGCCGTTCCAGCCCCATCCCGGTATCGATACTTGGCTTAGGGAGCGGATGGAGGGTGCCTGACGCATCACGGTTGTACTGCATGAAGACCAGATTCCAGATCTCAATGACTCGGTCGCCCTCGCCGTTCGGTCGATCATCGCCAGGAACAACCGCGCCTTGATCGAAATGGATCTCGGAACAGGGGCCGCAGGGACCGGTGTCCGCCATCTGCCAGAAGTTATCCTTCTCATCGCATCGCGCAATGCGCGAGGCCGGCACGCCGATCTTTCTCCACAGCCGATCCGCTTCATCGTCTTCTCGAAAGATCGTCACCCAAAGCCGATCTTTGGCGAGTCCGACTGTGTGCGTCAGAAACTCCCACCCAAACACAATCGCGTCTTCTTTGAAATAATCTCCGAACGAAAAGTTCCCCAACATCTCAAAGAAGGTGTGATGGCGCCTGGTATACCCGACATTCTCAAGATCGTTATGCTTACCCCCCGCACGCAAACACTTCTGCACCGACACCGCCCGCGTATAGGCGCGTGTGTCCTCCCCAAGGAACACTCGCTTGAACTGATTCATCCCGGCATTGGTAAACAGCAAGGTCGGATCGGCTTGCGGCAAAAGCGAGGCGCTCGGCACGGCCTGATGTCCATGCTCTTCGAAATACCGGATAAAAGCTCGCCGCAGCTCGGTTGCACTATTCGTCTTCATGGACAACGTCCTCACTTCTCTTGAACTCCGTCATCATACGATCGATCACCTCGTCACTGAAACCCCGCTGATGGAGGAATCGCGCCATGTACCCTGAGGCCAACCGCTTCCCCTGGTGGGACATGGACTGTAGGGCCCGGCGCGCCACGACCTCCTCGCCATTCCGCCGAAAGACTTCAGTGAGAACCCGCTCAGCCAAGCCATCCGAAATTCCCTTGGCCTGCAATTCTGCCTTGAGCCGTTCTTGGCCCATCGGCTTCGTAGCCAGGCGCTTCTCCACCCATCGCTGGGCATAGGCAAGATCGTCGAGGTACCGGAGGTCCTTCAAGCGGCAAATGGCTTGTTCAATGTGGGAAGAGGTCACCCCTCGTGACAGGAGAAACCGTTCGACTTGAGCAGCAGTCCGATCTCGCTGCGCCAAAAAACGAACCGCGAGCCGGAACCCCTCATCCTGGCTTGTGGGTGAGACACGAGGGCGAGCCGGTGCCTTTCGCCCGTCACCGATGCGCCCGCTTTTCCTCACTTCGCGCAACCGGTTTGTCCTCTTTGGTCTCAGCTTTGGTCTCGGCCTTCTTCTCACCTCGTGCGGGAACGCCAGCCACCTCCCGCAGTTTCTGTTCCACCTCGCGAGCGGCGGCGACATTGGTCTTGAGAAACTCTCGAGCCGCGTCGCGTCCCTGACCGATCCGTTCGCCGTTATAGGAGTACCAGGCACCGGACTTATCAATGATCTTCTTGTCGACCCCCATATCCACGAGCTCGCCGGTTTTGGAAATCCCCTCGGCAAACATGATGTCGAACTCCGCCTGACGAAACGGCGGTGCCATTTTGTTCTTGACCACCTTCACGCGGACCCGGCTCCCCATCACCTCCTGACCTTCCTTGATGGATTCAACCCGTCGAATATCCAAGCGGACGGAGGAGTAAAACTTGAGCGCGTTCCCGCCGGTGGTGGTCTCGGGATTGCCGAACATCACACCGAGCTTCATCCGAATTTGATTGATAAAGATGACCGTCGTCAACGATTTCGAGATCGCCCCCGTGAGCTTTC
>JAMXAU010000106.1 GCA_024281365.1 Nitrospira sp. | reverse complement strand
TGAAACGTCTTACTCTTGCCTTCGTGCTCCGCGGCAGCCGCCGCCAATTCCGCTTGGTACTTGTCACACTCCAATTGCACCAGGGTTGCCCCTTTGACGAATCGCTGTCCTTCTCTGTACGGAACTTGATTGACACGCCCTTGGATCTGAGCATAGAGCACGGCCTGTGAGACCGCTTTGACGATTCCTCGAGCGACTCCTGATTCCTGCTTTGCCCCCTGAACTGATCGATCTCCCTTCGCCCACCCCGGCGATGGAACTCCCATCGCCGCTGCAGCCAGGAGCACGGCTATTCCCACCCTAGTGTACGGCCGGTGTCGCATGGGGTTCCGCTCTCCTTTCTCCTTCCGACATGGTAAACCCACTGGGTTCCCAGTATTCCCTGATCGATTCCGTCAATTGCGCCAGACTCTGTTCCGCCATGCTGGAAGGAACCGCTTCTTCCCCGATGGAGGCCATCAAGGTGGCATAGGCCGTTTCCAATCCTGCTCGCGCCGTGTCCAAGCGGACATCGGCCGCGACGTCGTTGGCTCGTTCTCGAATCAGGGTGAGATCGTTCGTGCGCTGAGTCAGCCACAGGTTCTTGGTCTGCTCCACAATCGCACTCTGTGTCTGTTGGTAGTTCCGCGCATCCTGATATTCCTGTTTGGCCAGCACAAACTGTGTGGCGCCGACATGAACCTCCGTCAGAATGGACATGCTGAGCGCCAGACTTTGGACATCCAGCATGTGGCCGTTCGCTTCGATCGCTTTGAGTTTGGCCGGCGCTCGAAATACCGAGAGCAAGTTCCAGCTTGCCTGGGCGGCATAGCTGAGCCAATTCTGATACAAGAGGAAACTGTTACTGTTGTAGTAACCGCCAAGCGACACTTTCAGGTTCGGAAACAATTCCAGAAACACGGCCTTGGCTTCCTTCGCGTTGATGCGCTTCTTGTAGTCGATGGTGCGCAATTCCGGTCTGAGCAAGAGCGCCTGTTCTTCCAGCTTTTGACTATCCAAGTTGACCACGGGGATCGAGGTTTCTCTCGGCGGCACGACCAGATCAAACTGCGTTCCTGGCGGCAATCCAATCATAGAGGCGAGTTGCGTCTTTGCGGTACTGAGCTCTCGAAATAATCGCCGCACTTCACGCTGGATATTGAGCAAATCTCGTTGATAGTTGAGCGGCGTCAACGGCGCCTGAAGTTTCTGACCGACGATCCGTTTGGTACTCTCCAATGCTTTGTCAACCGAGTCGTCCAAGAGCTGAATTCGAGGAAGCACGCGTTCCGCACTCACCGCCCGCCAATAGGCCCCTCTGACATCCTGTATCAACCGTACTGCCAGACGCCGCTTTTCCTCTTCCGCCACCAGCACATTGTCGGCTGCCTGTTGTGCACGCACGAACGACAGACCAAAGTCGAGCACATCCCAACTTAACGCGAGATTGCCGGACATGACGTTTTTTTCCGATGAGGTGAACGGTTCGACCGCCTGGCGTCCCGTGAGAATCGATTGACCGACTCCGCCGGCGAAATTATTTCGTCCATCGAACCCGGCATTGGCGGCAACTTGGGGAAGCAGTGAATAGTGCGCCACGTTCAACTGCTGATGCGCCAGTTGGACTTGAATCGCTTTGACCTTCGCATCCAGGTTGTATTTGACCGCCCGTGCCATCGCCTCATACAAATCAATCGGCCTCCCAACCGGTTCGTCGACCGAGGAGATGGCACGAAAATCTTTGATCGCCCGAGCATGGATTTCTCCGGTCTCCATCGGATGTGGCTTGATAAGACATCCGCTCATCGTGAGCAGTATCATCACGGTTATGACAGCCCAAACGGCTGTGCGCACCGCTTGGAGATAGCTACTCCACAGCAGACAGATCGCCCGCACGATAGTCCTCCCGGTAGACCAGGGCCCTGTGCAGTACCGATATCGGCTCAGCCTGCAAGGAACTTGATCGAATGGAAGGGAATGGGTTGAAACTACGATGAGATATGGATAAACCTATACAATTCAACAAGATTGGAGACTAATAGCTCGTTAGCGTTACACAACTGGTCAGTCCCTCCTTGGCTTGAGAATCGGCACCACCGTATAGTCGGCAAACCGCTTGGGCATCGAGCCTGTCCTTCTGAGCCCTTCTTCCGGAGTAGTCCCTTGGTATCTACCTATCCCTCTGCTGCTTGGCTACCCTTCTTCTAACAGGTGCAAGCTGCTTCTACCCTTTAACCGGGAGACTGACCATGAGCTGCTCACGTTGTCAGGGATTGATGGTGAAGGAGCATTTCTTGGATTTTGACGGTACTATTGGACATATGTGGGCCAGCGGCTATCGTTGTATGAATTGCGGCAATGTCCATGATCCAATCATTGAGCAACACCGCCGGTCGAGGCCGGAACCGGTGCTTACCGTCTCAACCGATGAATTCGACTATCCTGAAGAGGAATTCGAGATGGATACACATCCCGTCATGAAGCAAGCGGCATAGCAGCGCCTGACGGGATTGCCTGTGCATCCATCTGGTCGCGGGAGAGCACCATGGCTTCGATCTTGATTGTCGATGATGACGATTCGGTCAGAACACTCTTGCGTCACATCCTTGAAGAGGACGGGCATCAGATCCGAGAGGCCACAAACGGTCATGCCGGGCTCACGCTCTATCGAGAACAACCAGCCGATCTTGTGATCACCGACATCTTGATGCCCGAACGCGATGGCATGGAGATCACTCTGGCGTTGACTCGTGAATTCTTGGACGCCAAAGTCATTGCCATGACCGGCGCCACCGGCGACCAGAACTTTTTGAACGTTGCAAAACTCTTCGGCGCCAGGCGGGTGATCCAGAAGCCATTTTCACCGGCGGACCTTCTCCGTGCCGTGAGGTTCACACTGAGTCACTAGCCCGGTAGGGCGCAAAAGAAGGGAACGTATCCCCTCAGGAAACGACCGACTATTAGTCCCCTTCCACCTTGCTCAGATTCGCCTTGTGTTGAGCCGTCAGTGACGGCAACAGCGATCCAACGAGCATCCCGACTCCCGCGACCAGAAGCCCAACCAGTTGCGGAGGCCACACATCAGTCGGTTGACTTACCAGTTCCAGCAAGAGCCAACTCGCAAGCCCGGTGACGATGGCACAACAGGCCCCCTGTGCCGTTGCCCGCTTCCAATAGAGTCCCGCAAACAGCGGGATAAAGGCCGCGACCAGCGTGACTTTGTACGTACTCACCACCAGCTTGTAGATGGTCGCATCAGACCAGAGCGCAATCACCAACACCAGCGAGGCAAATGCCACCAAGACCATACGCATCAGGCGCAGAAATTCTGAGTCATTCACCTGGTGAAGCAGCGGCTTGAGCACATTCTCACTGAGCGCTACCGACGGCGCCAGTAAGGTGGCGCTTGAACAGCTCATGACGGCAGACAATAGCGCCCCGAAAAAGATCACCTGTGCCACAACCGGTGTATGCTGCAGAATTAATGTCGGCAAGACCAAGTCAACGGCGCCTGAAGTTTCTGGCCGACGATCCGTTTGGTACTCTCCAATGCTTTGTCAACCGAGTCGTCCAAGAGCCGAATTCGAGGAAGTACGCGTTCCGCACTCACCGCCCGCCAATACGCCCCTCTGACATCCTGTATCAATCGCACTGCCAGACGCCGCTTTTCCTCTTCCGCCACCAGCACATTGTCGGCTGCCTGTTGTGCGCGCACGAACGACAGGCCAAAGTCGAGCACATCCCAACTTAACGCGAGATTGCCGGACATGACGTTTTTTTCGGATGAGGTGAACGGTTCGACCGCCTGGCGTCCCGTGAGAATCGATTGCCCGACTCCCCCGGCGAAATTATTCCGTCCATCGAACCCGGCATTGGCCGCGACTTGGGGAAGCAGTGAATAGTGCGCCACGTTCAACTGCTGATGCGCCAGTTGGACTTGAATCGCTTTGACCTTCGCATCCAGGTTGTATTTGACCGCCCGTGCCATCGCCTCATATAAATCAATCGGCCTCCCAACCGGCTCGTCGACTGCGGAGATGGCAAGAAAATCTTTGAGCGCTCGAGCCTGGATTTCTCCGGTCTCCATCGGATGTGGCTTGATCAGACATCCGCTCATCGTGAGCAGTATCATCACGGTGACGACAGCCCGCACGGCTGTGCGCACCGTTTGTCGATGACCACCCCACAGCAGACAGATCGCCCGCACGATAGTCCTCCAGGTAGACCAGGGCCCTGTGCAGTACCGATATCGGCTCCGCCTGCAAGGAACTTGATCGAATGGAAGGGAATGGGTTGAAACTACGATGAGATAAGGAGAAACCTACACAATTCAACAAGATTGGAGACTAATGGCTCGTTACCATTACACAACTGGTCAATACCTTCTTGGCTTGAGAATCAGCACCACCATAAAATCGGCAAACCGCTTGGGCATTAAGCCTGTCCTTCTGAGCCCTTCTTCCGGAGTACTCCCTTGGTATCTACCTATCCCTCTGCTGCTTGGCTACCCTTCTTCTAACAGGTGCCAACGGCTGCAACCCTTTAACCGGGAGAATGACCATGAGCTGCTCACGTTGTCAGGGATTGATGGTGAAGGAGCATTTCTTGGATTTTGACGGTACTATTGGACATATGTGGGCCAGCGGCTATCGTTGTATGAATTGCGGCAATGTGCATGACCCGATCATTGCGCAGCACCGCCGGTCGAGACCGGAACCGGTGCTTACCGTCTCAACCAATGCATTCGACTATACTGAAGAGGAATTCGAGATGGACGCACATCCCGTCATGAAGCAAGCGGCCTAACAGAGCCTGACGGGATTGCCTGTGCATCCATCTGGTCGCGGGAGAGTACCATGGCTTCGATCTTGATTGTCGATGATGACGATTCGATCAGAACCCTCTTGCGTCACATCCTTGAAGAAGACAGGCATCAGATCCGAGAGGCCTCAAACGGTCACGCCGGGCTCACGCTCTATCGAGAACAACCAGCCGATCTTGTGATCACCGACATCTTGATGCCCGAACGCGATGGCATGGAGGTCACGCTGGCGTTGACTCGTGAATTCTTGGACGCCAAAGTCATTGCCATGACCGGCGCCACCGGCGACCAGAACTTTTTGAACGTTGCAAAACTCTTCGGCGCCAGGCGGGTGATCCAGAAGCCATTTTCACCGGCGGACCTTCTCCGTGCCGTGAGGTTCACACTGAGTCACTAGCCCACATTATTCATGAACGCTTCTACTGCAACCACCGACACGCCGCTGCAACAAGCCTGGCCGCGAGTTTCTGCGGCCAGGCGGGCAGGCTCGCCCCTCGTAATCTCAACATACTGTTTCAAGTATGCTTCGATCTCTCGGGGCTCCACGTGCCCGTCTCGCTTGGCGTCTCGTCGGTTTCGTCACGAACCGCCATGAATAATGTGGGCTAGCCCGGTAGGGCGCAAAAGAAGGGAACGTATCCCCTCAGGAAACGACCGACTATTAGTCCCCTTCCACCTTGCTCAGATTCGCCTTGTGTTGAGCCGTCAGTGACGGCAACAGCGATCCAACGAGCATCCCGACTCCCGCGACCAGAAACCCAACCAGTTGCGGAGGCCACACATCAGTCGGTTGGCTTACCAGTTCCAGTAAGAGCCAACTCGCAAGTCCGGCGACGATGGCACAACAGGCCCCCTGCGTCGTTGCCCGCTTCCAATAGAGTCCCGCAAACAGCGGGATAAAGGCGGCGACCAGTGTGACTTTGTACGTACTCACCACCAGCTTGTAGATGGTCGCATCGGACCAGAGCGCAATCACCAACACCAGCGAGGCAAATGCCACCAAGACGATACGCATCAGGCGCAGAAATTCTGAGTCATTCACGTGGTGAAACAGGGGCTTAAGTACATTCTCACTGAGCGCCACCGAGGGCGCCAGTAACGTGGCGCTTGAACAGCTCATGACGGCAGACAGCAGCGCCCCGAAAAAGATCACCTGTGCCACAACCGGTGTATGCTGCAGAATTAATGTCGGCAAGACCAACTGCGAATCCTGCTCCAGCAAGGCCCCAAACTTGACAGGGTCCACCAACGTGGCCGAGTACGCAAGAAACATCGGAACAAAGCAGAACACAAAATAGAGTCCGGCCCCCAACAGTGCCCCCCGCACGGCGGTCTGCTCGTTCCTCGCCGAGGTGATCCGTTGGAAGACATCCTGCTGTGGGATCGATCCAAGCATCATGGTCATCCAGGCTCCCAGGAATGGAATCCACTCCACGAGTGTTGCCGCAGGAAACAGGTTCAGCTTGCCGGCCTCCGCTGCATGGGCAATCACCGCAGGCACGCCACCCGCCAGATCCCCGACGATGGACGCGATATAGAGGAGCCCTCCCACGATCACTGAAATTTGGACCAGATCGAGAATGGCGATTGAAAACATCCCTCCAAAGGTCGTATAGGTCAGCACAATCGCTGCGCCAATCATAATCCCAACCGACTGACTGACCCCACCTTCGGTCACCACATTCAAGACCAGCCCCAGCACTTTGAATTGGGCCGCCACCCACCCCACGTACGAGGCGACGATGCAGAGCGTACAGAGGACCTCAACCGTGCGGTTGTACCGATAACGGTAGTAATCTCCTACCGTCAGTAGATTGAGGCGATACAACCGAGGGGCGAAAAACAACCCGGCCAGCACCAAACACATGCTGGATCCGAATGGATCGGCCACGACGCCGCGAAGCCCCTCTTTGACGAACGTCGCCGAGATTCCCAGCACGGCTTCAGCACCGAACCACGTCGCAAACACGGTAGCCGTCACCACCGCCAAAGGTAGACTTCTCCCGGCCACGGCAAAATCCTTGGAGTTCTGCACGCGTGTCGCGGCGAACAGTCCAATACCGACGGAGAGAAGCAGATAGAGGATGACAAACCAGAGGACCACGTGCGCAGAATAATGCGATCTGCGTGAGCAATCAATCAGCATTCAGAATCCTGCCGAGCCAGGCAGTAGCCTCAATGGCAAGACTTAAACCAATGGAAGGAAGCGTTATATGTGGAGCAACGCATGCCACACCGGAGGAATATCGAGATATCGACCGAATGAATTAGCGGTCAGGGGAGTTGGGCTTAGAAGAAATCGGTTGCGGTACAAGCATGTGCAAATCGACCTGTTTTCTCCTAAGACCCAGCCTAGGAGCCTGTCGGACTTCCCGCATTATCAAATCACTAAAACCCGGACGCCGGACTCTTGCACATCGGTATAATGACGCGTGTTCCCAACAAGCTGGAGCGTCTGTATGAGCCGGTTCAAACCCATCAAACGTGAGATGAACTACCTGTTCCCGCCGTCGATGAACGATTGGCTGCCGGAACAGCATCTGGCCCGCTTCATCGTTGAAATCGTCGAGCAACTCGACGTACAACCCATGGTGCGCGCCTATGGCACCAGCGGGAGTGCCCCGTTTCACCCGGCATTGCTGCTCTTCATCCTGGTGTACGGCTATGCCACCATGGCGTGTTCTCCAGCCGGAAACTGGAGCACGCCACCTACGATTCCATCGCCTTTCGTTTTGTGGCCGCGGATGAGCACCCAGACCACGACACCCTGAACACCTTTCGCAAACGGTTTTTGAAAGACATCGAAGTGCTGATGGTGCAAGTCCTGATGATCGCCCGCACGATGGGGGCGCTTAAGCTCGGCAACATCGCACTGGATGGCAGCAAGCTCAAAGCCAACGCATCCAGACACAGTGCCTTGAGTTATGGACACATCAAGAAACTGGAAGAGCAACTGCAAGGCGAAGTAAGGAACCTCATGGAATTAGCCGAAGCAGCGGACAATGAGACGATACCTGACGGCATGAACCTGCCCGAAGAGATCACCCGGCGTGAAGACCGGCTCAAGGCCATCGCCGTAGCTAAAATCAAGATCGAAAAACATGCCAAAGAACGGTTCGATCAGGAGCAGGCCGACTACCAGGCCAAGCTGGATACGCGTGCGGCCAAATCGAGGACAGCGGCAAGCCTGCTCGCGGCACACGGCCTGTTCCACCGGTAGAAGGTGCGCGGGACAAAGACCAGATCAATCTCACCGATGAAGAATCGCGCATCATGAAGGTTTCTGGGGGTGGCTACGAGCAATGCTACAACGGACAGGTTGCGGTGGACATGGACAGCCTGCTGATCGTGACGACCGACACCGTGCAGGCGTGCAATGACAAACAACAGGTCGCACCCATCCTCACGCAGCTCAGGCCTTGCCGGCTGAACTGGGGCAGCCGGTCAACCTGGTCGCGGACACAGGGTACTTCTCCGAGGCCAACGTCAAGGCCTGTGGTGAACAGGCGATGACCCCGCTGATTGCGATGAAGCGGGAGGCGCATCACCCTGATCCGCTGGCGCGATTTACCGAACCACCACCGCTCAAGGAAGACGCGACGGAGGTGGAGACGATGCGGCATGTGCTCCTGACGAGGGCAGGACGGGCACTCTATGCGAAACGTAAATGCACGGTGGAGCCGGTCATCGGCATCATCAAGGCGATATTGGGATTCCGTCTTAATTCTTCGCTACGCGGACTGGCACACGTCAAAGGCGAGTGGAATCTGGTGGCGATGGCGTGGAACGTGAAGCGAATGTTTGTGCTGGCGGGATCACGTAGAGCCGCAACGGCATGATTGACGGCAACGGTCGTGCGTGAGAGTGTGACCAGCTCTTTGATGGCAACCTGAACATCCGTTTGATGAACATACGATCACATTGGCTCAGTAGTGCTGGGTTGCAGGCAAAATTGATGAGAAGTCCGACAGGCTGCTAGGAGATCTCCTCACCCCGGGTTTGAACCCCCAGTATTGAGATGCTCCGAGTAGGAGGCGACAACCAACGAGAAAGAGATTGCCATGTGACTCAACAGGCAGAACCTTGGTCCACTGCACTTCATAGAGATTCACCGCATATTCCCATCGAGCCTGAGGGACATGAAGTTCCAGAAGTTGTCGATTTCGTGGCCAGCTACCCATTAAGACGAGAATCCCATGCTCACTGCGATTCAAACTGCACACCTCGCCCTGTTCGATCAAAACCCGTTCACCCTCGATCGATTCGCAGAGGCTATACGCACACACCTTGGACCCATCAACTCGTACCTCTTGCCGGCGTTCAGACAGCAAGCCTTCCGATTCTCTACCAATAGCCGTCGGTACAACTGTGAGATTCAGATTTCCCATGTTGGTCATCTCCCCATTCAGGGAAACTTCCCCCTGAACATTGCTCTATCACCCGGACAGCATCACTCAACCGTCTACACATTAACATTGAGCAAGTGTCGTACCTAATAAAACGCTTCCGAATTCCCCCCAGCGATTCCACTGGAGTATCATGGTAATTCATTATCCCCCATGTGTTTTCTTCCATAGGGCCAAACCCATAGAGCGAATGAAAATGAGTTCACTCTTCCGGTAGATTACCCTTCTATCTCCTGGATTCTTCGAGATAATTCCAACTGAATGCAAAAGCATGCATGATGAAGTGTGTAGCCCTGCTGAAAAAGCGACGCTTACCCCTTGAATTCACTTGCCATCTCGAATGGCCCTGGTGTTGTCTCGCTCACTCGCTTGTTCCACAATGGGCAGAGTAATCGGTCAGATCAGCTTTTCCACCCGAATGCCAAGCAGGCGGATCCGTTGGCGAAGAGGATTTTCGCGACGGTCGAGGAACGGCATGAGCAGCCTTAGGATCTCCCGACGCAGCGTGGCCATATCGCCGGCTGGTTCCACCAGCGTATGGGCACGTGATGTGGTTTTAAAGTCAGCGAACCGAACGGTTAGAACGACGGTCCGAAACGACTGAAACCCCTCCTGCTGCAACCGATCCATCACGCCCTTGCCGAGAAGTTCCAGTTCCCTGAGTAGTCGCTGGCTGTCGAGCGTATCGGTCTCGAAGGTATGCTGCTCGCTGATTGACTTGATCTCCGTATGTTCCTCAAGCGGAGTGATATCTCGGCCGCGAATCTTTTCATAGAGGTCGACCCCGCGTTTCCCAAGCAATCCATTGAGTTGCACTGCCGTCAATGGTTTCACATCCTGCACACACGTGAACCCTTGTCTTGCAAGGAGCCCCTCCGTCTTAGGGCCGATACCAGGGATGGCCCGCAGTGGAAGTGGCGCGAGAAACGACTCGGCGTCCTCCTCACAGACGACCGTCAGCCCATCCGGCTTAGACATCCCCGATGCGATTTTGGCGATCAGTTTGTTCGGCCCGATGCCGACTGAAGCTGTCAGCCGGACTGTCGTATAGATCGCAGCCTTCAACTCTTGAGACAGTAATGCTGCAGCTTGATAGGACTCCGTAAAACTCAGATCGCCGTAGGTTTCATCGATGCTTGCCTGCTCTACGACAGGAATAAATCGCCTGACGACGCCCATGATTTCTGCTGAAACACGCGCGTACTTGGGCATATCAACCGAGACAAAGGCAACCGCCGGCCTCCCAGCCAGACGTGCACCCTCTGACAACCGCCACGCTACGGAAATCGGGGTCGCAGAGTGAATCCCGTACGCACGC
>JAMXAU010000105.1 GCA_024281365.1 Nitrospira sp. | reverse complement strand
TGAATCGGAACATACATCACGTTGCCCTGGCGGTTGACGAGCAAGAGGGCCAGGTCGGTGGGTTTCAAAGGTTCCGCGAATCGTTGGAGTGCCGAGAACGTAGCGACATGCTGCCGGTTGAGTTCCAGGATGACATCGCCCGGTTGCAGTCCTGAGGCTTCGGCCAAGCTACCTTCTTCAATGTCGGTCACGACGACGCCATTGTTCACCGGCAGATCCATCTGACGTGCCAAGGGAGGCGTGACGTCATCAAAAACGACCCCCGCCAAGGGGTGTACGGTCGAGGCGCTTGAGGATGTAGTTTGGCTTTTCTTAGGCCGTTCGCGCGGCGCTTCTTGAATGACCAGATCAGCCTGGTACTGCTTGCCTTCCCGGATAAGATCCAACCGATGTTTGCTCCCGATCGACGCTTGCGCCACCAGGTTCCGTAACTGGCCGCTATCCATAATCTCCCGCCCATCGAAGCGCACAACGACATCGCCGCGTTTCAAGCCGGCTCGTTCCGCAGATCCCTTGGCATGCACATCCGTCACGATCGCGCCTTTGACGTCCGGGAGGCGAAAGATCTTCCCCAAGGAAGGGCTGACATCCTGTGTCGAGGCACCCAGAAAGCCTCGTACCACACGGCCCGTCTTAATGAGACTCTGCATGGCAGCCCTGGCCATATTGCTGGGAATGGCAAACCCGACCCCGACACTGCCGCCGGTGGGACTCGCAATCGCCGTATTGATGCCGACCAACTCACCATTGGTATTGACTAAGGCTCCGCCGGAGTTGCCCGGGTTGATCGGCGCATCCGTCTGGATGAAGTCTTCGAAATCCGCCACACCGACGTCGGCCCGCCCGACCGCACTCACAATGCCGAACGTGACGGTACGACTCAATCCCAAGGGATTCCCGATCGCGAGCACGAAGTCGCCGACAGCGAGTTGGCTCGAATCCCCCCAGGCTGCAGTCGGGAGATTCGACGCATGAATCTTCACCACCGCCACATCGGTCTTTGGATCCGTCGCAACCACTTTCCCTTTGTATTGGCGACGATCCGCCAAAATTACTTCGACATCGACGGCATCGGCCACGACATGGTTGTTCGTCACGATATAGCCATCCGCCGTCACGATCACGCCAGACCCTTGCCCGTACTGTCGGCGGGCGGGCGGTTCTTTAAACAAACCAAATGGTAGCGCCTCGTCGCTGAACGACTGATCACGCACCATAACGGTGGAGGCAATACTGACGACTGCGGGAATCACTTTGTTGGCGGTCGCCTTGACTTGGCCCTGCAAATCGTGGCCGGTGGCGATAGGAATCTGTTGCGTCCCAGCCAGTCCGAACACCGGGGCCGCCAGACCGACAAGGATCGCGCAGGCAACACCATGCATGAGATTTTTCGGGTCATTTTTCACTGATATGCTTTCTATCCGCTCTCTAGCGTTCTGAGATCATCAAAAGATTGAGCGCCAGCTTATCACGCAGGATGAGCACAAGCATTCACAATTCGATATGACGTCTACGACGCCTTGAGTGACCTCAAGCCTCTTGAACTTTGCCACTCCTACTCCAGAGCCGTCACCCTCGGTGAACCTTCTTCTCGACACGTTCCTCAATCCACCGATACAACACCGGCATGACAATCAAGGTCAACAGGGTCGATGAAACCAATCCGCCGATCACGACGGTCGCCAGCGGCCGTTGAATTTCCGAACCAGGCCCGCTTGCCAACAACAGCGGCGTCAGTCCCAGCGCGGCCACCATTGCCGTCATCAAGATCGGGCGAAGCCGACGGACCATGCCGGTCATCACCGCCTCATCCAAGGGCAGCCCCTGTTGTCGCAACTGGTTGATATAGGCGATCTTTACCACCCCGTTGAGGACCGCCACACCGAACAGTGCAATGAACCCAACGGACGCTGGAACCGATAGATAGAGTCCCCCGATCAACAGCGCGACAAAACCACCGACCATCGCAAAAGGGATCGCGAGGAGGATCAGCCCCGCCTGCCTGACATTCCTGAATGTGAGGTACAACAGCAGAAAAATCAGGCCAATGACCACCGGAACCACGATTGCCAGACGAGCCATCGCCCGTTGCTGATTTTCGAATTGCCCTCCCCAGGTCACATAGTACCCAGGCGGCAATTGCATCTGAGCGGCCACCGCTCCTCGAGCCTCCTCCACGGCCCCAACCAGATCTCTCCCAACCACGTTCGCCTCGATGACCACTCTGCGGCTGGCCTGTTCACGGCTGATCTGGGCCGGACCTTCCACGATTTGGATATCAGCCAGCTCCCGCAGAGGGATCCGAGCACCGTCCTGTGCCGTCACCCAAAGCGCCTTGATCGACTCAATATCGTTCCGTCTGTCATCGGAAAACCGCACCAGGATCGGAAATCGCCGTTGCCCTTCAAAGACATCTCCGGCACGGATCCCGGCACCGACGGCTTCAATCACTTCCGTGATGTTGGCCACATTGATGCCATGACGCGCCACCCTGGACCGATCGACGTCGAGCTTCAAGTAATACAGTCCCGAAACCTGCTCGACACGGAGATCGGAGATACCCTTCACTTGCCGCAGCACACGAGCGATCTCCTCTGCCTTCACCCGTAGGACATCGAGGTCGTCTCCGAAAAGCTTGACCGCGACTTGAGAGCGAACACCAGACACCAGCTCATCCACACGCATCGCGATCGGCTGAGACAACCCAAACACAATGCCAGGGACCTGCCCCAGTCGCTGACGTATCAGTTGTTCAATCTCATGTTTGCTGCGTGCCTTCCATTCTGATTCAGGCTTGAGCAAGACGTACATGTCGCTCAACTCCATCCCCATCGGATCCGTCCCTAATTCATTGGCGCCGGTGCGAGTCACCACCGAACGTACATCCGGAAGCTCCAACAACAGCCGCTCGACCTGTCCCGATATGTTGAGTGATTCAGTGAGACCGATGCTCGGTAGCCGCACCAAATTCACCACGATCGACCCCTCGTCCATGATCGGCACGAACTCCCGTCCAATTAAAGGAATGAGTGCGATGCCTCCGACCAACACCATTGCCGCTGCCGTCACAACCACGGGGGTCCGACGAATGGCCGTCTCCAGGAGCTGCCGATACAGTCTCCGTCCCGTGACCAAGGCGTGCCCTTCCCCTTCCATGGATCGAGGCCGCATGAGAAGGACCGCCAGCACCGGTATGACCGTCATTGAGAGTGCCAGTGAACTCAGGAGAACAATCACCACCGTCAGGGCCAACGGGATAAACATCTTGCCTTCGATCCCTTGGAGCGCAAGCAAGGGGACGAAGGTCAGCGCGATAATCAATTCTCCGAAGAGGCTGGGGCGGCGCACCTCCAGCACGGCACGAAGCACCAGGGGAAGCCGATCCGATACGGCGGCGAACGAGGTATGCTCCTTGGAGTCTTCGCTCAAATGCCGCTCAATATTCTCCACCTGCACAATCGCGGCATCGACAATCATCCCGAGGGAAATGGCTAGTCCTCCCAAGGACATCAGATTGGCTGAGAGCCCGACCTGTTGCATGATCAAGAACGTGGTCAGCGTGGCAAGCGGTAAGGTCAGAGCGACGACCAGCGCACCGCGCAGATTTCTCAGGAACAGATAGAGGACGAGGACCACAACGACGGCGCCCTCCAATAAGGCCCGCTCGACCGTGTCGAGCGCCCGGGTCACAAGTTCAATCCGGTCATAGAACGACGTGATCGTGACACCATCCGGCAACAGCCGGTTGATCACTCCTACCTTCTCCTTCACCGCTGAAACGACTTGTCGGCTGTTTCCCCCGCGTAGCATCACGGCGATGCCTTGCATCACTTCGCCGGTTCCGTCCCGTGTGACGCCGCCTAAGCGAACAGCATGTCCCAGGCGAACCTCCGCAACGTCCCGCAGGTAGATCGGCGTCCCCTGGCGGGCCGTTACGACAATGCGTTCCAAATCTTCAGCCGAACGAGCCAGACCCTGGCCATAGATCACCAACTTGTCGCCGCCCCGCTCGATGTAACTGCCGCCGGCATTTTGGTTATTCTCGGTCACCGCTGCCTGAACCTGCCGCAGGGTGAGGCCCAGGCTGGTCAAGCGATTGGGGTCCACGAGCACGTCGTACTGTTTTGATAATCCACCCAGAGTGTCGACATCCGCCAGCCCTGGTACGGCACGCAGCATCGGACGAATCACCCAATCATGGAGCGTCCGTAATTCCTGAAGACTCTGGGATGGCCCCTCCACAAGGTACATGAAGACTTCACTGAGGCCGGTACTCACGGGTCCCAGGGTAGGATCGGCTCCTGGTGGTAATTGAGAACGGACGCGGACCAGTCGTTCCAAAACCAACTGCCGGGCGAAATAGTTATCGACGGCATCCTCAAACACCACCGTAATGACTGAGATCCCGAACCGCGAGACCGATCGGAGTTCTGTTTTCCCAGGCAAGTTGATCAACTCAATTTCAAGGGGAAACGTTACGAGGCGCTCGATTTCCGGAGGCGCTAAAGACGGAGCACGGGTAATGACTTGGACTTGGACCGGTGTCACATCAGGAAAGGCATCGATCGGCAGAGAGCGAAATGCAACCGCTCCGCCGATACTCACGCCGAACGCTGCCAGCAGCACGATGACCCGCTGCTCAAGCGATGTGCGGATCAGCCGTTCGATCACAGCGGGCCTCCCATAGACATCTGCCCGCGAAGCGCTTCGGATTTGAGCGCGTAACTGCCCTCCGTCACGACCTCATCGCCTTCCTTCAGTCCGGCCTTAACCTCGACATGCTCGTTCGATGACTCCCCGATTGTTACTTCGAGCCATTCAAACCGTCGCGAGCCTCGTGTGACGAAGACCATGGTTCGGTTGCCGACCTGCTGCAGCGCAGCGCGCGGTATGGCCAAGACCGATTGTTCCTGCGTGCGTACCGTCACCTCGGCGAACATTTCCGGACGTAACCGCCGGTCTGCGTTAGGAATCTGCAACCGTGCCGTCACCGTCCTCGTGGCCGGATCAATCATGGCGCCGATATAGGTAATGGCACCCTGAAATACCGTCTCCGGATAGGCCGCAACTCGAACCTCCACCGCAAGACCGGTTTTCAGCATCCCGATCTGCTGCTCAGGAAAGTCAGCCCTGACCCATACGGTTGAAAGATCCGCCACGGTGAAGAGCGTCTTACTCGAATCGACCACCTCACCGACCGTCGCATTCCGCTCGATGATTTCACCGGAGAAGGGGGCCCGCAGAAACACCTGGGCCACTTCGGCATGGGGTAATTGTTCGGCGGACAACCGCTGAATTTCTCGTTCTGCCATACCCAACAAATGAAGCTTTTCTTCTGCTTCGTAGAGCTCGGCTTTCGCATTTTCATGTTCGGCTTCACGCCGCTGATATTCGCTGATCCCGATCGCACCCTCAGCCGAGAGCGCTTTGGCCCGTTCAAAGGCCTTTTCCGCCACCCTCATCGCCGTTCGTCGCTTGCGATATTGCAGCTGAGCCTCACCAAACGCCGGACTATCGAGTAACAGAAGTCGCTCTCCGGATTGCACGCGATCGCCAAGATTGGCATAGACAGCAACAATGCGTCCCGGCACTCGTGGACCGAGATGGGCCAACCGGTTTTCATTGGGCAAAATCTTTCCTCCCTGCGCCTTCAGCGACATTCGCATGGCGCGGTGGCTCACTTGCTCAGTACGGATCTGTGAGAGCAGTGAACTTCCGTCCGGCAGCTCAATCACACCGGCTTGAGCCGCATGCGGTATCGCTTGCGAGGGTCTCTTCTGCGTCTCATCCTGTGCCGGCTGGCACGAGGCGGATATGGCAGCAATCGCTATGGCGACAGCAAACCGCACAATACATTCCGGCGAGATAGCCTTCCTGGAAGCCATCTTGGCACCTTTCCTCTCGCCATGGCTCTTCGTCCAAGGCGTGTCCCTAACTATGGGAGATATGGCAAGCGAACCAGAAGTCTATGCGGAAAGACTGGGCGGACCACGGGAGGGAAGATCGTGAATCAACCCTGTAGGGGAAAACAGAGCAATGGCCTCAGGCTCTTGCGAAACACGAGGCTCAGGATTCAAAGACACAGCAGACCCGAGCGCATGGGCCTGGCTCAAGAACAAATTGTAAGATTTGCGATCTGAATCAGTCAGCAGTGAAAACTCGATCTCGAGATGCCGATGTCCCAATCCGGTCACAGAGATACCGACATCATGCGAATCGGCTGTGGGTGACGGATGGTTCTCCACCTCACACTCGAGATCGGATGACATCACCGTATGAACAGTCCCCCCATGCTGATGGCCTGCTTGTCCATGGAGATGATCCGCATCTGGATGCACATGGAACAAGGGAACCGCTAGCATCCACAGAGACGCCCACGTCAGGACAGCTACTCGAAAACCACTGAGTGATGACCTCTTGGATTTCATTCTTGGTTAAGGCTAGCACAGTTGCCGATAGCCATCAATTGAGGAACTTTTGCTGGTCCGTTATATTCGAAATACTGCCTCCAACTACTCTTTTAGGAGAAACTGCGTGACTCCTCCTCTGCCGTCAGACCGAACCACCACGCGCCTCCCAACCGGGATCTGGGCGCTCGGATTCGTCAGTCTTTTGATGGATGTTTCATCGGAAATGATCCATAGCCTCCTTCCGCTGTTCATGGTCACGGTCCTCGGAACCAGTGCCACTGCCGTGGGCATGGTCGAAGGCTTGGCCGAGTCCCTTGCGCTGGTCGTGAAAGTGTTTTCGGGCACTCTCAGCGACTATCTTGGGAAAAGAAAGCCCCTGGCTGTTTTTGGCTATGCTCTGGGAGCCCTGACAAAGCCACTGTTTGCCTGGGCCTCCAGCCTAGACGTTGTCCTGACAGCCCGTCTTCTCGACCGGATTGGCAAAGGGGTCCGTGGCGCGCCACGAGATGCGTTGGTCGCCGATATCGCTCCGCTTCACCTTCGCGGTGCAGCATTTGGCCTGCGACAGACGCTGGACACGGTCGGAGCCTTCCTTGGCCCGCTACTAGCCGTTGGTTTGATGTTGCTCTGGGTTGATGACTTTCGAGCCGTCTTCTGGGTTGCAGTACTTCCTGGTCTCTTGTCGGTCGCGCTCTTAATAGGCGGTGTTCAGGAGCCTGCAACTCAGCCGAATCGCAACCGCGTGAACCCGATCCGATGGGAGAATCTATCCAGCTTGCAACTGGCCTATTGGTGGGTGGTTGGGGTCGGAGCCGTCTTCACGCTTGCCCGATTCAGTGAAGCCTTTCTGATACTTCGCGCCCACCAGGTAGGGATTCCTCTTGCGCTGACCCCTCTCATCATGGTCGCCATGAACGTGGTCTACGCCGGCGCAGCCTACCCATTTGGCAGACTCTCTGACCGCATGAGCCATACAAAATTGCTCGTGCTTGGGATGGTCGTCTTGATCGGGGCTGACCTGGTGTTGGCCATGCACGACCATTGGGGTGTCATGCTCTTCGGTATATGCCTGTGGGGACTGCACATGGGGATCACACAAGGCCTGCTCGCCACGATGGTCGCCGACACGGCGCCGGCGGACTTGCGTGGGACGGCCTACGGCCTGTTCAACCTAGCGAGCGGAATCGCCGTGCTCGTCGCCAGTGTTCTCGCAGGCCTTCTGTGGGATCGACTCGGCGCACCAGTCACGTTTTACACCGGCGCCGTCTTCTGTGGGCTCGCGATATTCGGACTGGCCCTCCGCCCGGCGAGCGTTCGAACCGTTAGCTCTCGCTGACCAACAATTACGAAGAGTTCTGCTTCCCCCTCCTCTCAAAACCACATTCTCACACCGACCACGAATCGTACTTGGCTCGGATCTCCGCCTTGCCGACGCACCAATGTTGCAGTCTCACCGAAGCTACGGTCGAACGACAGGCCAATGTACGGAGCAAACTCCCGACGGATTTCGTACCGCACGCGTCCGCCGAATTCCAGGTTGTTCAAACCGGAGCCAGTTGTGAACTCTTCTACTCGCTGGATGGCCAGATTGGTTTCAAATCGCCCTTGAAGGATCAGTCGTTGGGTGAGGAGAAAATCTTTTGTATAGGACAGTCGCGCTGAAACAGCACCGCGCTGATCAATGAACAGCGCCGATTCGAACTCATAATTATAGGGCACAATTCCCTGTAGCCCGATCACTCCCATACCACGAGCCACGTTCCCGCCACGAAACGATTGCGTTTCCATTCGGCCACCGACCTGAATGTCATAATGCTTCCAGAGGAATCGGCCGTA
>JAMXAU010000104.1 GCA_024281365.1 Nitrospira sp. | reverse complement strand
GGATGATGACACCTTGCGTGCCGGTCAACCCTTTGCGTGAACAGGATTCGAAGAACCCCTCGATCTTTTCGTTCACGCCGCCGATCGGCTGGATTTCGCCCAATTGATTGACGGAGCCTGTGACGGCCAGCCACTGATGGATGGGCAGATCGGCGAGGCTGGAGAGAATGGCGATGAGCTCGGCCACGGCGGCGCTGTCACCTTCTACTTCAGAATAGGTCTGTTCAAACGTCAACGAGGCGCTCATGGCAAAGGGATGGGACCCTGAAAATTTTCCAGCGAGATACCCGGCCAGCGTCATGACCCCCTTGCTATGGATCATTCCGGCTAGCTCCGCCTCCCGCTGAATATCGATCACGCCTTTGGTGCCGACATACGTGCGAGCAGTAATCCGAGTGGGGCGGCCGAACGCGTAGTCGCCAAGCTCATGAACCGATAGACCGTTGACCTGACCAACCACGTCACCGTCGAGATTGATCATCAATGTACCTTCTTTAATCTCATCTTGGATCCAATGTTCCGCCAAGTTCGAGCGATGACGTTTATGGGTGACGGCGGCATCGACATCTGCTCGCGTCACAAACGAATGGCCTTCTTTTCTTGCCCAATATCCTGCCTCACGAATGAGGTCGCTGACGAGACTGAGCCGGAGCGAGAGTCGATCGTGGCGATCTGCGAAGCGGAGTCCATGCCGGAGGATTTCTGCGACGGCATCGGCCCCAAAGTGTGGTAGCCCTTCCTCACGACAGAGCCTCGCAATGAAACGGGCATATTGTCGGTCCTGTCGCTCACTCCTTACGACTTCAGTATCGAAATCTGCTTTCACCTTGAACAGCTTCCCAAAGTCTTCCTCGTAGGCTTGCAAGAGATGGTACAGCATGGGTGGCCCAACCATGATGACTTTTACATTCACGGGGATCGGCTCCGGTCTCAGTCCTGCCGTGGAGAACCCGTAGAATTCACCGGGATCCTCGATCTTCACCTCACTGGTCTTGATCACCCGCTTGAGCGCATCCCACGAAAACGGCTGGCGCAGCATGTCCAATGCGTTCACGATCAGGTAGCCGCCGTTGGCTTGCAGCACAGCTCCTGCACGGATTTCCGTGAAGTCGGTGTACATGACGCCCATGTGGGCCCGCCGTTCAATCTTGCCGATGAGATTGGTATAGGTCGGGTGTGATTCATCGATGACGGGAGCCCCTTCCGACGGATCACGTTGCACGATCAGATTCACAAGGAAGCGCGACATGTCGGGTCGCTTGAATTCCAAACCGGGGATGACAATGGCGGGACCTTCCCGCGGCAGAAAATCCTTGTAGTGATGCACGATGTCGTCTCGAACATGTTCCAAGAATGTCGTGATTGCGGCCACGTCTTGGTATGTCCGCCGCAGGGTTTCATAACGGCCTTCCAAGACATTCGTGGCCAGTTGGCGGTCCAGATGGCGCTGTTGATGCTCGGCTTCCTTCTCAAGGCCGTGGATGCGGACATGGAACTCGCGGATTTCCCCCTCGAGCGTCTTGCGTCGTTCGTTCAGGTCTCGCTGGTCTTCTTCGGTCATTGCCTCGATGTCGGCCTCCGTCATGGGATGGCCGTCTTTGAGCGGTGCAATCCCGAAACCGACCGAGGTTTCCTCAAAGCCGAATCCCTGTGTTCGGCTGCGTTCCGTTAATTCGTGGAAGAGCGCCTTTTTCTTGGCATCGCTGTCATCATGCAACTTGGCCTTGGCATCGAGATATTTCTTGCTCTCGAATGCCAAGGGGATGTCACGTCGCAGTCCCTCGATGAATCCGGACATCTCTCGTTTGAATGACGCGCCCTGGCCGGCGGGCAGCGCGAGACAGGTTGGTCGAGAGGGGTCTTGGAAGTTATTCACATAACACCAGTCGGACGGAGCGGGGGCTGCCAGCGCCATACGCTTGACCATCTGTCGAATGACCGTCGCCTTTCCTGTGCCGACAGGGCCGGAGACGTAGAGATTGAATCCGGGACTCTTCATGTTGAGCCCGAATTCCAAAGCTTCCACGGCTCGCTCCTGTCCAATGATCTCAGCGAGCGGCTCGAGTTCGCCCGTATCCTCAAACCCGAGCTGACCGGGATCGATCGTCGGGGCCAGCATTGAGACGGGGACTTTAAATTTTTCGATGTTCATCCTAGGACACCTTTACCGCTATCGGTTGCGGGAGCATGACGACCGTTGCCTGCGGACCCTTGTCGCCCTCCTCGAGGCCGAATACAACGTCGGTTCCATCTTCCAGTTGCTCAAAGGTGAGTCCCTGTAAGGCATTCGCGCTGAGGATGAAGCCGTAGCGCTCATTCGAGAACAGCTTCGACACGACACCATGATGAGGTGGCATGGGAGGCAGGCGTACCTCGGTCTGAGCACGTTTTTCTCGATACTTGTGGAGTTCAATGCCAACGGCATGAAATGCGGACCGGAGGGCTTCCTCGAAGGTCTTGTCTTCCTTGCGAGCCGTCAGGGTGTGGCGCCCGGGCAACGTGATCACAATAAGTGCTTCCGCCACGTTCACAAGTTTTTTGTGGTGCCGATTCTTGGTCAAGGTGACTCGACCGTGAATCACATCGTCGTGCCCGCGTTGGAGGTCTTCCATGCGGGACTCGATCGTGCCTCCACATCGTAACGGTTCAGTTCCTCTTACCGACCGGAGCTCGCAAACGATATGCCGATGGGACCAGGGCGAAGGGGGATCAGCAAATCAGCAATGGCTGGATGTTTCATCATCCGAGTCATTCCGGGCGATTCCAAGATGGGGCATTTGTCCACAGTGCCACTCTGACCGGTGGAGCTCAATGCGACAGTTCTCGCTCTCAGCCTGTCCTTCAATCAGGTATATTGCAGCGGTGATTCTGGAACATGACTTGCGAGGTCTTGCGGTATGCAAACGTTGAGCAAGCAATCGCTGGAAAAGTATCTGCGGACTCGTTTTGGCCCTCATGTCGAACTCTTGTCCTATGGAATCATCGGCAAGGAGAGTTCCAAGGGAGCTCAGAAGCGGTATGGGTATGGTACGCCGGTCAAATTGACTTTCAAAGTCGGACGTCGGGTTCAATCTGCCGTGCTTGAAACGATGAAGCCTGGTCCGTTCGGGCATGAGCATATGGCTGATCGTGCCCAGGCGATGCTCTGGGACTATGACTCCTATGGACGGCTTCCACGACATGTCAAGGCGCTGGATGTTGGTGCGTTCAATGTCAAGCAGGAGCTTTGTTCTCTTGCCGAAGCTCAAGAATTCTTCGTGCTGAACGAATGGACTGATGGGGCAAGCTATCATGCGGATCTTGAGCGACTGGCGAAAGGTGGGGTGCTCCGCAAGCTGGATCGACAACGCGTGGTCGCGCTGGCGGGGTACCTGGCACAGATCCATGCCAAAAAGCGTCGAGACGCGGATCTCTATAAGCGTCGGCTGCGTGAATTGATCGGTCACGGCGAATGCATCATGGGGTTGACCGACAGCTATCCCACACGCTTTGGCTTTATCACCGCCGATCTGTTACGAACGGTAGAGGAAGCGTGCAACCGGTGGCGGTGGCGTCTCCGTGACAAGGCCAACCGGCTTGCACAGGTGCACGGGGACTTCCATCCGTACAATGTATTGTTCCGTCACGGGACGGATTTTGCGGTGTTGGACCGGTCGCGAGGAGAATGGGGCGAGCCGGCCGACGACATCACGGCCATGACGATCAACTATCTGCTCAACTCCCTGATCAGATGGGGGAAGCTACGGGGTCCGTTCGAAGTCCTTTTCCGTTTGTTTTGGGAGACCTATCTGGAAGCGAGCGGCGACAAGGAAGTGACAGAAACAGCCGCACCGTTCTTTGCCTTTCGCGGCTTGGTCGTGGCCAGCCCGCTCTGGTATCCAAACCTGTCGATCGACACCAGGCGGCGTCTCTTTCGTTTCATTGAAAACGTGCTCGACGTGCCGCGTTTTGAGCCCGAGCGGGTGAATGAGTATTGCGGTGTGTGATACGCTGTCAGCGATCAGCTCTCAGCTTACAGTTGGGAGGAGGGAATTCAGAGAGAATTTGATCCTCACACATGTTGAACGCTGACAGCTGTTTGCTGGAAGCTCAGCACTATTTATGACTCGTCCACAAGCTTTTGCTATCTGGCTTACGGGTTTGCCCGCGTCGGGCAAGAGCACCATTGCCGCAGCGCTTCGACCTCAGCTTGAACAGTTGAAGTTGTCCGTCGAAGTCCTCGAGTCCGATGCAGTCAGACGCCTCCTCACGCCGACCGCGACCTATTCGCTAGCGGAGCGGGATCTCTTCTACCGCGCCCTGGCCCTCATGGGAGCGAGATTGGTGGCACATGGCGTCACGGTAATCTTCGACGCCACGGCAAGTAAGCGTGCGTACCGTGACTTCGCTCGAAGCCTCATTCCTAGATTCATCGAGGTAGCAGTAGAGTGTCCATTAGGACTCGCGATGCAGCGTGACTACAAGGGGACCTATCAGCGAGGTCAGCGTGGTGAATCGTCGACCGTTCCAGGGCTCCAAGACCCCTATGAAGCGCCGCTTCATCCGGAAGCGAGGATCGATACCACACAACTCTCGGCAACTGATGCAGCGAGAATGGTGTTGCAAGTTGTGAAAGAGCAATTCAGCGAGGATTCGACCCACTGACTGCAGCTCTCATGATCTCCCTCCTGCCCGACGTTATTCATGAACGCTTCTCCTGCGACCGCTGACAGGCCGCTGCCACAATGCTCGCCGCTCGTAGAATATGAAGTATACGCTTGTGAAGCGTGAAACGTATCTCGTGCTCAGATTCGGACGCTTCACGCGCTTGAAAGCGCCGCTGGCACCTTTGTCAACAGCCTGCGAGTGACTTGATGGGGATCTTTCCCGCCCGTTATAGTGACGGCCCATGCAAAAGAAGCCTGCGTCTCGTTTTAGGAAAACACATAGCTCTCCTGCTCAAGAAACGGGGAGCTCCATTGCCCAGGCCCCTGCCGCGACGGCTCTGCTTGCCGCATTTCGTACTCTTGCCGTTAATGAGGTGTATACAATGGCCCCGAAAGCGTCGGTGGTGCGAGGGTATGATTACTACCGGCAGCAGCGACTGCAGCGCTATGTCTGGAGCAAGGATGGCGCGACACTCACGGCCCATGTGCAGGGCACCATCTTGTACGAAGTCGTGTTTTCCCTGGACGACGGGTTTCTCTCTGCCTTTTGTGACTGCCCCGCCTGGGAGTTCGATTGTCCGTGCAAACATGTCCTGTGCGCCTGTTTCACCACCAAACATCTCCTTGTGCCCGAGACATTCCAATTGTCCGATCGAGAACAAGCTCATCTTGCCATACTCAGAACCGATTTGCTCGGGGAACCCACCAAGGTGGGCTTCCCGAGCAAGGGCAACACCGTGGAGTCGGGCTATGAAATCGTGATCGACGCAAGCCAACCCTCTCCGCAGCTCTCCATCTACCGCAATGGTGTGAGACTGCCTACGGGGTGGGCTCCTGATTTACCGCCCGAACTTCGCCCGTTGCTTCATTCGTCCTGGTTTTCGACCTACGGAGATGATCCTCTGTTGCGCTACCTTGGCTTAGCCAAGCGGCGGTTCCCTATTGTGCTCAAATTCGGCCGGGACTCGCTCGTCCTTCAATGGGCTCCGACGGTCGCGTGCCAAAGTAAGACGGAGCTGGCTCTTTCCGATGAAGGCGTGAGGATTCGCGCGGTGTGTGTGGCGGACGGCACGGCGCTTGACCAGATCGTTCGTTTTCGAAGTTTCGTGGTTGACGTGAACGGCCGGCGCTTACTTCTTTTGGAGGAAGAAGGTGGGTGGGCCTCCTTTCTGTCACTGCGAAATGGCTTCCGGCGGTTCGATTTCCCTTATGATCGTAGCGGACTGGATGAAGCGCCCTGTGCGGTGACTCTACCGGCTAGTGAAGACCATCGGCGATGGCAGGGGCTGCCGCATGCGCTGGAATTCACCCTTTCACGAGAGGAGTTCCAATCCTCACAGATCGATCTGAGCCGCAAGCAGGCCGACAATACCCTCCACGATATGCTCTTTCGGGTAGATGGACACGAAACGCCGGTTCGCTTGTCTGTTGCCGGATCAGGAGGCGAGGAACGGGACTACACATTAACGCTCAGGCCGCTGCTTGATGAGTCCGGTGCCCCAACGACTGCCTGGATGCTCCGGGCACAATGCCGGCAAGGTGAGAGGTGGTGCTCTCCAAGTGCGTCGACCTTTTCCTTCATCCGGGCGTTGGAGCAGGGGCGTGCCGTGTCAACGCCGTTGCGAACACAGAAACGCAAGGCCGTACTCTACGAATTGTTCTTCAGCTTGCTGACGGTCGGTGAGGCGAAGGAACGAGACCGCCGTATCAAGACGGCGCTGGATCAGACCGATTGGGTGCGGAGTATTCGGCTGGAGGCCGCACGATGGCTGAAACAGCACTTGGCTGTCTATGCCAGGCCGGATGTACGGTTGCAGATCGAGGCAGGGCGGTGGGGTCTGCAGACCATCGACAAGTCTCGTGAGGGATGGCTCTATCAGGTTCCATTTGAGATCTTTGGTCCGGAAGCGTTTCGCGGCATGTCCTCGTATGATGCGATGGTGATCGATTCGCGTGTACTGTTCCCACGATTGCCGGTTCTCTTGGAAAAGCTGACAACGGTCGGGATCACATTGTTGTACGAGGAGAAACCGCTCAGATCCATTCGGTGGGACTGCTCCGTTCACGTCAGGCATCAGGATAGACTGGAGACCGGAATCGATTGGTTCGAGATCAGGCCGGAGATCCGTTGTGATGGGATGGCCATTGACGAGCAGGAGTGGAGGACGGTTCTGCAGCGTGGCGGACTTATTGAGAGTGAGGGCGGTCTACGGGTTCTGGACGGCCCTAGCATGGAACGGCTACGAGCCATCCTCGACTTGACCGGGGACGCTCAGGCGAATCGAGAATCGGCGCAGGTCGTACGGGTGCCTCGGTTGCAGATCCTTGATTGGCTCGCGCTGCGCGAGCAGGGAATCCACGTGTCGTTACCGGCCGAAGATGAGGCAGTGCTGGCGGGCTTGCTGGGTTTTGTGCGGATTGAGAAGCCGCCGTTACCAAAGGGGCTTCACGCGACGCTGCGTCCCTACCAGCAGGACGGCTATGCCTGGTTGGCGTTCCTCTATGCCCATCGATTCGGCGCCTGTTTGGCGGACGACATGGGGCTGGGCAAGACCATCCAAACCATCTGCCTCTTGGCTGCGATCAGGGAAGGACGCCTCAAGGCAGCGCGCGGGGTGAAAGGCCCTCACCTGGTCGTGGTGCCGACGAGCCTTCTCTTCAATTGGGAGCAAGAACTGGCCCGGTTCGCGCCCAAGTTTACGGTCCATGTGTATAGCGGGAGTGAGCGGACATTCGAGGCCGGGGACGGTGAGATCGTGCTCACGACCTATGGGTTGGTCCGTCGGGACATCGATGCCCTGGAGCAGATCCCGTTCCATGTGATCGTCTTTGATGAGGCTCAGGCGGTAAAGAACATCCAGGCGGACACGACGGGCGCAGTCCGACGACTCAAGGGGCGCTTCAAAGTCGCGCTGACCGGCACCCCACTGGAAAACCATCTCGGCGAGTATTTCTCGGTGATCGACCTCTGCGTGCCGGGGCTCTTGGGCGAAAGTGATCGATTCAAGACGGATATGAAACGGCTCTCGGGTCCCGTGCTTGACCGGGTGTTGCGCCGGACGAGGCCCTTTGTTCTGCGGAGGACCAAGGCCGAGATTCTTCAGGACTTACCTCCGAAAATCGAGCATGAGGTGTTTCTGGAATTGACCGATCGCCAAAAGGCGCTCTATCAACAGACGGTCGAACAAGTGCGCTCTACGATCGATGAGGCCTATCGCAGCAAGACCTCCGGGCAAGCGCAGTTCATCGCCCTCACGGCCATCCTCAAGCTTCGGCAAATCTGTCTGTCGCCACAACTCCTCACGAAACAACCGGAAGAGCGCTCCCCCAAGCTGGGCTTTCTCGTGGAACGATTAAACGTATTGCGGGAGGAAGGGCACAGTGCGCTGGTGTTTTCACAGTTCACCAGCTTTCTGGATCTGGTGCAGGAAGCATGTGTGGAACATGGATTGCCGTATCACCGATTGGACGGCTCCACGGCACCGGCTGCGCGCAAAGCCCGTGTGAAGGCCTTTCAGACCGGTGACCAGCCCGATGTCTTTCTCTTGAGCCTGAAAGCGGGAGGGCAAGGGTTGAATCTGACCCGGGCAACGTATGTGTTTCATCTGGATCCTTGGTGGAATCCTGCGGTGGAGCGGCAGGCCTCCGATCGTGCGCATCGTATCGGGCAACAGCGAACCGTCACGATCGAGCGGATTCTCATGCGACACAGCATCGAAGAGAAGATGATGGCCCTGAAGCAACGGAAGCTCGAGTTGTACAACGCCGTGATGGCCGGCGCGGTGCGAGGCTCGGGGCAGGGCGTGCTGACGAAGGCCGATATCGATTTCCTGCTCTCACCGAGTGCCTGATTCCGAGAACTGTGGCTTAGTGGATCTGGGCACTGTCGCCCCTCTCTCGTTCAGTCTGAGGTACCTGGCCATATTTCTGGTGAGATCGGCCATCAAGGTGCTGGTGAATCAGAAAATGAGGAGTGATAC
>JAMXAU010000103.1 GCA_024281365.1 Nitrospira sp. | reverse complement strand
CCGCTGACGGTTATAGAAGAGCTCGATGTACTCCGTGATCTCTCGCCGAGCCTGCTCCCGTGTCGTATATCGCCGCTGGTGGACCAGCTCATTTTTCAGTGTCCCCCAGAAACTCTCCATCGGCGCGTTGTCATAGCAATTGCCCTTCCGGCTCATGGAGGGAATCATGCCGAACTGCCGCAACTGATCCTGATAGTCGTGGGCACAATATTGGGACCCACGGTCGGAGTGGTGGATCAAGCCTGGGCGGGGGCGCTTCGCCCCCACCGCTTTTCTTAAGGCGTGGCGCACCAAGTCCGTCGTCATCCTGGCCCCCATGGCATACCCGACGACCTCACATGTATACAGATCCTTGACCCCGGCTACATATAACCACCCTTCCCCTGTCGGGACATAGGTGATGTCGGTGAGCCAGGTCTCATTCGGGCGTGTCGCGGAGAACGTTTGCGCCAGGCGATTGTCCGCCACCGGCAGGTGATGCGCCGAATCCGTGGTGATCGTGAATCGTTGTACCGATGTGCAGCGCAGGCCCAGTTTCTTCCGCAGCCGCTTGATACGACCGATCCCAGCTGGAAACCCATCCTCCCGCAGTTCGGCTTGCAGCCGTTCCGGACCATACGTTTGCCGGGTGCGCACATGGGCGGCCTGGATCGCCACTTCTAACCGCGCATTCTCCTGGGCGCGTGTCGAAGGCCGACGGGTGCACCAGGCATAGTAGCCGCTTCGAGACACCGCCAGCACCCGACACAACAGCATCAACGGATACTGGGGACGCAGCGTGCTCATGAGCGCGTACCGGGCAGCTGCGCCTTCGCAAAGTACGCGGTGGCTTTTTTTAGGATGTCCCGCTCCATCCGGGCCTCAGCGAGATCCCGTTTGAGCCGGGACAGCTCCGCCTCCAGATCCGTCACGGGCCGTCGGCTCTCCCCCAACGTGGCGAGCTGGCCCTGCCGAGCTTGACCCACCCAGCGCTCGAGAGTCCTGCCCGACATGGTGAGGCGTCTGGCTGCCTCCGGGATCGTCACCTGCTGTTCGAGGACCAGCCGCACGGCCTGCTCCCGGAACTCCTTCGTATACTGTTGTCGTGGTACTCGTTCCATCATCACCTCCAGCCCCCAGATCATAGGGTGAAGGCGTCCACTTTTTCGAGCCTAGCACAGATTGCAGTTTCCTCATAAGGAGCGCACACGGGTGAGCAACTTCTGCAGTGGTGTTGCGGAATCCGGACTATGTCATCGCGAATCCCACCACCATCGAGTACTTGAAAGAGTCGTTTGCGGGGTGGTACATTTTTCAGATATTAATTGCTTGGAACATTAACGGTAACTATTGAAGTCATGATGAAGCAAATAACACGTGTCGGTATGCCTCTCCTGATCCTTGCGATCACGGTAGTCTTCAGTCCCGGGCTTGTCGCTGCGCACGGCAATGTCTCCATCGAAGAGGATATCTGCGTACGCAAGGTCGGTGGGAATATGGTGCACTTGAGCGCCTACCAGCCACAGATTGAGCCAAAGGCCGAGTATTGTACGGACATCCCGGATGTCGGTGATACGTTTCTTGTCGTAGATCTTGTAGATCCAGGTCTCCGTACGCTCCCGGTGGGCGTCAAGATCATTCGCGGAGTCAATGAAAACGAACAAGATGAAGCCAAGACTGTGGCGTATTGGAAACCGGTCTCTCATCCGGATGGGATTCTCAGAGGAGAAGCACGATTGGAGAAGGGCCTCTACAAGTTGATCATTACGGCGGAGGGCCTGAGCCCTTCTGCGTATTTACTTCGAGTACAACAGGTTGACTATTCGAAGCTGGGGCGTTCGGCGTTAGGGCCGCTGGCACTGTTGCTGGTGCTTGGCGTGGTGGGGTATGAACTCTCGAAGTCGAGTAGGATGCGAAATTGGTGGGCGTCCCGACGACGTTCGTAGAAAATCTGGACGGGTAATGGGTATGTCGATGCAGTCACTTCACTTTTCCACAGAGGGATCATTTATGAGGCCTTTCGTCTATCTTAAGCTGACATTTGCATGTGCGGTATGTGCTCTGAGCGTTTTTGTCTCCACGCAGGTCCACGCTCACGGCGGACTGTCCATGGCCGAGGACATGTGCAAGCTCACGGTCGGTCCATACATGATGCATTTCAGTGGGTACCAACCGGAGAATACGCAGCAGAAGCAGTTCTGTGAAGACATCCCTGCAACTGGGCATACGATCGTCGTGCTTGATTACATCGAGCAAGAGCTTCGCACCCTTCCTGCTGAAGTCCGGATTATCAAAGACACCGGGTCGGAGGACAATCTCGAGGCCAATACCGTCTTCCATCTTCCGGCGAAGGTCTATGCCAATGGCTCCATTGACTTTAACCATACCTTTGAGCAGCCGGGTAAATTTGTTGGTATCGTGACGGTGGGGGAAAAGGGAGAGCATATCTCCAAATTTCCATTCTCGGTAGGAGAACCGAAAGTATTTTCAAAATTCCTGAACATTTATATGATTCCCGTCGCTGCCGTGCTCATTGTTGGGGGCATTGTCTTTTTCATGCGGGATCGCGGAAAGCCTTCGCAGATCGCGGCTTCCTAATACGGGCAGCATCGATGTTACGATGCATTGAATTGTAAGGAAAGAAGAGGTCCTACGATGTTTTCTCATGTTCTGGTTCGTGCATGGATCTGTTGTCTCTTTCTGTTGGTCGCCGCGCCCTTCCCGGCGATGGCCCAGCATGGACATGAATTAGCAGCGGATACCTGTGTGCTCCACGTCGGTCCGTATAAGATGTATTTTCACACCTATCTGCCTGATATGTATTACGATCGGCAATTTTGTCAGGAGCTTCCCGCCATCGGGAACGCGGTCCTGGTCCTGGATTTTGTGGAACATGAACTTCGTTCCGTCCCGGTTGAGGTGAGGGTAATCAATGATACGGGCTCGGAAGAAAATCTTGAAGCCTCGACGATTGCGCACCTTCCGGCCAAGGTTTACCCAACCGGATCGATTGACGTGAAGTACAATTTTGACAAGCCCGGCAAGTTTGTGGGGCTCGTGTCGGTCGGTGAAAAGCAGGAACATGTTTCTCGGTTTTCATTTTCGGTTGGTGAAACAGGAGCGGTCTCACACCTGATGCACTACATCACCGTGTTTATACCGGTTCTAGTTGGTCTTATTGTGGCGGTGTATTATACCTTTCGTGATCGTCGGAAGCCTTCACAAGCCGCCGTCTCATAGGCGTCAGGCCGGTACAGAATCGCTGACCTAAACAGGTGACGATGCTAAATATTCTTCGGAACCAGAATGGAGCATGCGGAAGGCTGATGATCACATCACTGAATAGGCGCAAGACTCTACGGGTCTCTCTCTTTCTCGTGGTGGCATTGGCGTTAGGCATGCCTGCAGCCTCGGCGCTCGCCCATTCGATGTTGGTGAAGGCAGAGCCGGCTCGACGGGCGGTCCTCACGAAGGCACCAAATCAAGTGCGTCTATGGTTCAATGAAAAGATTGAGGGGGATTACGCCTCGTTGGTCGTTCTGGATGACAAGAAACAGTCGATTACCGATGTCAAGCCGACCCTCGCATCTGATGACCCTAAGTCGATCATCCTGCCGTTGCCTGAGTTGGTCCCCGGCAAATACTCCATCAAGTTTCGTGTCCTCTCGGTCGATGGGCATGTCGTCGAATCGTCTTTCGACTTCACGGTGAAGGGCGAAGCGCAAAAGAAATGATCGAGTTTGCTGGTGCGCTGTTTCGTGGTCTGCAGCTAGTGTCCTCCATGCTGCTGATCGGCGGGTGCGTGTTTTTGGCTATCGCCGGTCAGCAAGGCGCTGCGCCGAGGCCTTCTTGGCGGACACGCCTGGTCAAGACCTTCCCATGGTTGGCCCTCACTCTCCTCGTCGGTTTATTCGGCCTGCTCGCCACCACGACAGCCCAAGCGACCGGGGTTTCTGGCAATGCGTGGAACCTGCAAGCCTGGACGGACTTTTTGCAGAAGACGCGGGTCGGATTCATTTGGATCCTGCGCGCTGCGAGTGCTCTCGCCGTCCTGGTGGTCGTGCTGTACATTCGGATTTCGCCTCCGGCGCAATGGCGGTACATTGCGGGGGCCGTCGTCGCTGCGCTGACCCTGGCTCTGGGTTCTCTCGCGAGTCATTCCGCCGCCGAGGAACAAGCAGCCTTGGCCACGGTGATCTATGCCCTGCATCTCATCGTCGCCAGCATCTGGTTTGGCGGGCTTCCTGGCGTGATCCTTGTTGCCTCTACGGCGGTGACAGGCCCGATGAGCGAAAGATCCCGTGCCGGCGAGGTATTGAGCAGATTTTCGGCATTGGCTCTGTACACGATGATCATCATCGTCGTCTCGGGTCTCATCGTGGCCAATCTCATGATCGATACCAATTACGCCGGATTGGTTGCGACCACCTACGGTTGGCTCCTCATCACGAAGTTGACGTTGCTGGGGATCATTCTTGCAATCGCCTCACGCGCCAAGTCAGTGTGGGTGCCGGCGCTGAACCAGAGTCCTGACAGAGCCGCAGCCGGCGGACAGAAACTCCAGACGTGGGTGAAAATCGAGTTCAGTCTGGCTATCTTGCTTGTCATCGTCGCAACGGTGCTGGCCAATGCTGTACCGGCCAAGCACGATGTCATCGATCATTGGCCCTATCCGTTCCGTTTTTCAATCGATGCCAATTGGGTCGATCCGCTGGTGCGCACAATCGTACTGACCGGCCTTGTGTTCCTCATCACGGCCGGAATTACGATTGTTCTCGGTCGCAAGAAACAGTGGGAAACTTCGTGGCGAATCGCTATTCCGACAATGTTGGGAATTCTTGGCCTTGGCGCGACGCTCTATCCCCTTTCCGTACAATCGTACCCGGAAACCTATCGAAAAACGCCGGTCCCGTTCGACGCCATCTCGATTGCCAATGGGATTGACCTGTTCACTGCGAACTGTATTCCGTGTCATGGACCGCAGGCAAAAGGAAACGGTGTCTTGGCAAAAGCGTTACCGAAGCAACCGGTTGATCTACTGACGGAGCCTCATACTGCCATGCACACGGCGGGTGATTTCTTCCATTGGCTCACCTACGGACGATTCAACGGCGTCATGCCAGCCTTCGGGGAGAAGCTTTCAGAAGAAGACCGCTGGGATCTGCTGAACTTTCTCCATGCCAATAACCGAGGCTATCAGTCGAGGATCATCACGCCCCGTATTCTTCCTGAGCAACCCTTTCTGGCGACGCCGAACTTCTCGTACAGCGCACACGACGGTTCAAGCGGTACACTGAAAGATTTCCGTGGCAAGCAGAACTTACTGCTCGTCCTCTTCTCTTGGCCGGAATCGCGGGAGCGGCTTGATCGACTTCGTTCCGTTGCAGGCGAGCTTGCGAAGAATAATACAGCCATATTGGCTGTCCCTATGACGGACGTGTCTTCTGATGAATTGGCCGTAGTCCTGCGGGATATGCCATTCCCGGTCGTTACGCAGGGGGCGCGCGAAATCTCCAGCAGTTATACCCTGTTTCGAAGGACGCTCTCTCTTCCTGACTTGTTTGGAGAAGGGACGAGACCGAAGCACATCGAGTTTCTTTTTGATCGATTTGGATACCTACGGGCCAGGTGGATCTCTCAAGGGGATGGGGCTGGGTGGACGGACGTTGCCCTCTTGACCCAACAAATTACGCAGCTCAATCAGGAGCGAGAAATTCTCCCACCTCCTGGCGACCACGTTCATTGACAGCCGCTTTCCCCGCGTGGGGATCTGTATGCCGGTCAGCCGCACTGGTCTGAGTCGCCCCATCCGCTCAGTAGTAGGAGGTCGATTTTGGCTAGGCTCAATCCATCAGTCTTCATAATCAACCTTCAAGTTTCTGGTCTCCTAGTAGGACCTTACCTGTCTACGTAGGAAGCTATGGAGGCACACTGTGCTGGACTTTGCCTACAGAGCGTGATAGCCGAGAAAGGAATGAGATAGTGCTTCGATGAGTCAGGTGTCTCTCTCGTTCGCTCAGTCACCCCTACTAATGTGTGATCTTGACTTCCCAGATTCTGGAGGAGTATACCTCAGGCACCTGACTAAGGCCTTGATTTGAACTATAGAGTAGGGATTGGTTAGTCTTCTTCATGATATCTTCATGATATTTTGCTTGACTCATCTTAAAGCTTTGTCGGATACTTGCGGACCTTTTACGGGCTCCATCGTGAAAATTTATACAGTGCCTGCGGTGGGGGTTGTGTGTTTGGACTATGGTAATCAGTAGTTGCACGTTTTCATTTAAAACAAGGAGGTAGCGGACATGGCAGCTGACAGTTCCGGGCGGGGCTATGACGTCTCGCAGTGGTACGTTTCGAAGCCGGTGAAATTCGGGCCGTTTCTGATGTTATCGGGGTGTTTTGGGTGGTGTATCAGCGGACCTTCGGGTACTCGCACGGGTTGGATTCGATGACCCCGGAGTTCGAGTCGGTGTGGATGGGGCTGTGGCGGTTTAACATTGTGGCCAATGCCCTGTTCTTTGCCGTCTCGATCCGGGCCTGATCTGGGTGACGCGGGATCGGAACCTGGCGAACCTGGACCCGAAGTTGGAGCTGAAGCGGTACTTTTACTGGATGGGGTGGTTGGTGTGCTACATCTGGGGCGTGTACTACGCGGGCAGCTACACGTTGGAGCAGGATGCGGCGTGGCACCAAGTGATCATCCGGGACACGAGCTCTTACGGCCAGCCACATTGTGGCGTTCTACGGGACGTCCCGCTGTACATCACGTGCGGCGTGTCGAGCTTACCTGTATGCGCAGACGCGGTTGCGCCGTATAGCCAGGCGACGTCGTTCCCGTTGGTGGCGGCGGTGGTGGGGCCGATGTTCATTCTGCCGAACGCGTGGGGCTCAACGAAGTGGGGCCATGCGTTCTGGTTCGGGATGAGAGCTGTTTGCGGCGCCGTTACACTGGGCTTCGTGACGTTGGGCTGGTGCGGGTTGTTCGGCGCGGCGGGGGGCGTGGCGGCGCAGATCGTGAGCCGGATGTCGAATCTGGCGGACGTGATCTGGAACAACGCGCCGAAGAGCATCTTGGATCCGTTCCCGGCCCAGGTGCAGGGCGCCAAGAGCGTGTACTAGCAGCAATTGTTTAGTAGTTCACTTGTATCATTGGTCGATATCGGAAGCTGGTCCGGGCAGTTTAGATACTAACGAGTGTCCGGGCCGCTTCTGGTCGGCTAGAATGACGGAGGATGTCAGTTATGTTTAGAACCGATGAAATTATCAAGGCCTCGAAATTGCCGCCGGAAGGTGTGGCAATGTCCCGGCACATTGATCACATCTATTTTATCCCGATTTTGTTCATCACCATCGTCGGGACCTTTCACATGCACACCGCATTGTTGTGTGGAGACTGGGACTTCTGGCTAGACTGGAAGGATCGGCAATGGTGGCCCATCGTCACTCCGATTACGACCATTACCTTTTGTGCCGCACTTCAGTATTACAATTGGGTGAACTATCGTCAGCCATTCGGCGCGACGATCACCATTCTGGCTCTCGGTTTCGGAAAGTGGATTGCCGTCTACACCTCTTGGTGGTGGTGGTCCAATTATCCGCCGAACTTCGTCATGCCTGCGACACTGCTTCCTAGCGCACTGGTCCTTGACATCACACTCTTGCTGACCAGGAACTGGACGTTGACGGCTGTGATCGGAGCATGGATGTACGCCATTTTATTTTACCCGAGCAACTGGCCAATCTTTGGCTATAGCCACACCCCGATTGTGGTCGACGGCTCGCTGCTCTCATGGGCAGACTACATGGGCTTCATGTATGTCCGTACCGGGACACCTGAGTACATCCGAATGATCGAGGTCGGTTCGCTGCGCACCTTCGGTGGTCACAGCACCATGATCTCGGCGTTCTTCTCTGCGTTTGCATCGTCACTCGTGTACGTTCTGTGGTGGCAGTTCGGGAAGTTCTTCTGCACTTCTTACTTCTACTTCACGGATGACAGGCAGAGAACGGTAAAGGTTTACGACGTATTCGCCTACGCCACGTTAGCACATGGCGATAAGGCAAAAATCGGGGGGAAAGCATGAACGCCAAACAAGCCTTTAAACGCTGGGTTTTGGGCTTCTGCGGAGTTGCGACACTGGCGTTCACGCCTGTGGTTGATGTGACTCCTGCATTTGCTCATGGAGAGCGTTCGCAGGAACCATTCCTGCGGATGCGCACTGTGAACTGGTATGACACGGAATGGGTCGGTAAGTCGACAAAGGTCAATGACGTAACAGAGCTGCGTGGCAGATTCCATCTATCGGAAGACTGGCCTCGCGCAGTCGTGAAGCCGCATCGTACGTTCTTGAACGTAGGGTCTCCGAGCTCGGTGTTTGTTCGACTGAGCTCGAAGATGAACGGCGTTCCGATGTTCAACTCGGGCCCGCTCGATATCGGCGGTGACTATGAATACGTCGTCAAGCTTAAGGCGAGACTCCCGGGCCACCACCACATTCACCCCATGCTTGCGATCAAGGAGGCCGGTCCGGTCGCTGGTCCAGGTGGGTGGATGGACATCACGGGTCGATACGAAGACTTTACGAATCCAATTAAGACCCTCACTGGTGAGACGTTCGACTCAGAGACCATGGGTGGTATGACCGGAATCATGTGGCACCTTTTCTGGGTGGTCGTCGCATGTTTCTGGGTAGGTTGGTTCATGATTCGTCCGATGTACTTGGTTCGTGCCCGCGTCCTTGCGGCTTACGGAGACGAGATTCTGTTGGACCCGATCGACCGTAAGGTCGGTGCAGCAATGCTCGTGTTCGTGTTGGTCGTTGTGGTTGTTGGGTACTTGGCAGCCGAGTCCAAACATCCGATCAGTGTTCCTCTGCAGGCCGGTGAAACCAAGGTGAAGCCGTTGCCTGTGAAGCCGAATCCGTTGGCCATTGAAGTCACTCATGCGGAATATGATGTTCCTGGTCGTGCATTGCGCATGAATCTTCATGTGACCAACAACGGCACTCAGCCGATCAGCATCGGAGAATTCACCACGGCCGGTATTCGGTTCACCAACAAGGTTGGTGCGGCTAAGGTGGATCCGAACTATCCACCGGAGCTGGTGGCCAGTGCTGGACTGACCATGGACAAAGAAGGCGCTATTATGCCAGGTCAGACGGTTGATATTAAGATTGAGTCGAAAGACGTTCTCTGGGAAGTGCAGCGGTTAGTGGACATTCTCCACGATCCAGATCAGCGCTTCGCAGGGTTGTTTATGTCTTACACCGAAGGCGGTGAAAGACTCATCAATCCGGTCTGGGCTCCAGTTCTTCCAGTCTTCACGAGATTGGGAGCATAACGAGCTGACAACTGGATAAGTCGAATATCGGCCCGTCGCATCGCAAGGTGTGACGGGCCGATGTTTTTTCGGCATTGTGTTTCTTGTTCCTCACTCAGTATTTAGCCCGGATTCCGCAGTTGAAATCCAACGTGCGTTCACAAGTTTTGGTTAATCCAAATGAATTCCTGTATCACCACCACGACGGCTTTTCACCACGTTCA
>JAMXAU010000102.1 GCA_024281365.1 Nitrospira sp. | reverse complement strand
ACATATTTACGATTGGAAATAAGCACGTTACAGGGTGCACTCCGCAACAGGTTCTCGGTGTTGCTGCCGACGTCCATGTCTTCGTCGCTGTGGACACCGATGCGTCCGACGATCAGCAGAGCCGGGATGTCCTTTCGGACGTACTGAATAATTTTTTCAAATGCTTTGCCGTCGAGAAGCGTGGTCTTGAGATCGGTCTGTTCGGCTTGCGCAATTTCGCGGGAGATGTCCAGATGTGATTGGTAGATCTTTGCCAAGCCGCTGTCGATAATCTCCTCGTGTAGTTTTTCTTGCTCCTTGAATCGGAAGACCTTACCGGCTTCTTCGTTGAGCACACCGGAAATGCTATGGAAGGCGGCATAGTGGAAGTAGGGATCGAAGGCCGAAATCGCCTCAACCGGGATGTTGAGGGCTTTTCCGATCGCGAGACCGGTCATCAATCCCCCGAACGAATAGGGACTCCCGTCAACCGCGACGACAATCTTGCCGCCCGTGATCGGCTGGGTGTTCTTGATGATCAGCATATCGGAGTTACGGACACGACGAACGACACGTTCGGTGTTACTCCCGATGACGCTGTCCTTGACGGCTCCGACGCCTAAGGCACCCATGATGACGAGGTCGTATCCGTTGGTATTGATATCTTCAGACAAGACCTTCCAGTTCCGCCCTTCAAGCGATCGCCGCTCAATCGGCAGATTGGCCTCATTGCACTTCTTGTCGACGTAGTCGAGATACGAATCGGTGATGATTTGGAGACCCCGCGTGATCAGCGAGTCATGAATCTGGCGCTGGCGGTCGAGCTCCGTTTCATCGTGGTATTCTTCCGGCAAGCCGGCTTCCATCTGTTTGAAGCGCTTGTCGTGCATCTTCGCGGCATAAACATGGCTTCCCACAATCTTGGAGCCGAAGGTTTTTGCCAGATGGACACCGACATCCACTGCTGTATTTGAATGGTCGGAGTTATCGACCGGAATATAGATCGTCTTATACATTGAGGCGCCTCCTTAAGGCGCAAGTTGTACAGAGGTTCTAGGGACGTAATGGTCTGAAAAAATAGATGCTTGAAGTGCTGTCCCAGCCTCTAGAGAAGCGGGATGATAGCATCGGCTTAAACTGGATTGCAAGACGCGTAACGGTCAATGAAGCGGAGCGGTCAATGGTCAAGAGTCAATGCGAAAACGAGACTCACTGCCCAATATTTTTGACCAATGACAAATGACGAGTGACTGCTCTAACCGGCTGAACTTGCTCTTGAGTCAGCTGTCTGCGAAGGGGATGAAACCGGTCGTCGGGAGCGAAGGATCTCTTCGAGGGAGAGGAGGGCATCTCGTCCGGAGTTCCCCTCAATTCCTTTGCCCAAGCTTTTGTCGGCATACACATGCGATTGGTCGGTCGTCTGGGAGAGGGAGCCCGTCCATTTGCGCGGGTCACGGCTCCCTTGTTTTCGTTCCCAGGCACGAAGGCATGCTTTGGCGATAAATGAATTCAAAGGTGCCGGGTTATACAGGAGCTTTCGGATGCTGGTCGGCGTCAACATCAAGGGGTTGTAGCCGGCTGACAGATAGCCCTCTTCCAACAGTCGCTGTTCAAGGTCGGTATTGGGCTGGATGCCCAAGAAAAACATCAAGGGGAAGACTCGTTCTTCGCCGAGGATCGATGCCACCACTTTGTAGGACTCGATGCTTTGGAGCAGAGTTTCTTCAGTCTCCTTGGGGCTGTTCAGTGAATAGTTGAGGATAACCTTACCCTTGAAGCCAGCCTCCGCCAGGTAGCGGCACCCGTCATAGAGTCGCTCTAGCTTGAACCCCATGTGGAGATTGTTCAGGACCTCCTGCGAACCGGAGGTGATGGCGACTTCCAAGTCGCCGACTCCAGAGCGCACCATCAGTTTGGCAAAATCGGGCGTGATCAATGAAGTGCGGATATAGCCGGACCACTCGATCTCCAGCTTCTCACTGATGATACGTTCCATGATCTCCGTACATTGCGGATAGGCTTCCTTGCCCGTAATGAATTGGGCGTCGGTAAACCAAAAGCGGCGGGTCTCCCACTGATGATAATGCTGGGAGATATCTTTCACGACCATGTCCGGTGGCCGGTACCGCACGCGCTTGCCCTCAATGTAGGGATACAGGCAGAAGGCACAATCATAGGGACAGCCTCGTTTCGACTGGACCCCAATCGATTCGCCCTGGTACTCCTGCCACTGAGGAAAAATGGAGGTCAAATAGGGGAGGTCAACGGCCGGGGCATCGAGCAGCGCCGGCGAACCATGGGAGCCTTTTCGGATCCGTCCGCCCTCTCTGACGATATAGCGTTCGTCATCGATCGAACGTCCTTCGAGGAGTTTAAGGATGGCATCTTCCCCTTCACCCAGGATACCGATCGTGCCTTCCGGAAGTTTTTCAATGAGCTGATCGGCAAACGCGGTGAATGCTCCGCCTCCGATCATGATCTGAGCCTTGGGGAATTCTTTGCGAATCAGTGTTGGATACGACAGAATGGTATAGATATGGCTGTAGTAGCGGTAGAGCTGTTTGATACCCGCGAACGACGCGACGACGCGCTTGATCGGATTGCTGGCGAAATAGAAGTTGAACGCATGTTCCAGCGAGGAATCCCCTTCGTGTGGCGAGAAAATTTGGATATCGCGCCATGAAAAGCAGACCAGATCCGGTTTGAACTCCGTCGCGGCGTCACGGATGGCCTGGCTGCGCTGGTTGATCGGAAACACCGACAGGTCGAGGATCCGCTGGCGAACCTCCGGCTTCCGTCGATGAATGAAGTCCGCCAAGTAGGTGATCCCGATCGGATAGACCTTCTTGCAGGGGAGGAAGATATATAAAACAGAGTTCATAGTGGAGCCGATAGCTAATGGCTAGTGGCGTATAGCAGGAAAAAGATTGAACGTTTCTGGTTGGTACCATCGGCCATACGCCATCTGCTCTTCACTTGGTGGCGATATGAATGGCGACGATACCGCCACTGAGGTTCTTGTACGACACCTGACGAAATCCTGCATCGCGGAGGATCTGGCACAACCGTTCTTGATCAGGAAACGTCCGGATCGATGCAGGAAGGTATTCGTAGACGCCGGTACGGTCGCGGGCGACGATCGTGCCGATGAAAGGCAAGAGCTTGAAAGAATACCAATCGTACAGGGCTCTCAACCAGCCGAAGATCGGGCGGGAGAATTCCAGGCACACAAAACGGCCGCCGGGCTTCATCACCCGGCGAATTTCCCGAACGGCTTGCGGCAGATTCCCGACGTTTCGCATGCAGAACCCCGTGGTGACCGCATCGAAGGTATTGTCACCGAATCCGAGATGTTCCGCGCTGGCCTGCAGGCAGGTGATTTTGTCGCCGAGGCCTTTGTTGCTGATCTTCTTGAGGCCTTCAGCAAGCATGGCATGGTTCAGGTCTGAGGCGATCACACGGCCCTTCGGTCCCATGCGGGACTCTATCAGGAGTGCGAGGTCGGCCGTGCCTGATCCGACATCGAGGGCGGTTCCTCGGCCGACCGGCGTAATGAATGAGGCGGTGATCTTCTTCCAATAGTAATGGAGCCCGAAACTCAAAAGCGTGTTGTTCAGGTCGTAGGCTCCGGCAATGGATGTGAACATCCTCTGGACGGCATCCTCTCGGGCCTGGCCCGACCAGGTTGATACCACCTTCGCCGGAGTTTGCGGGTCTTGAGTCATAGAATGACGCTCGGCTCCCACCATGTCACGGTGGTAGCACCCGGTTTTAAGCTTTGTCAAGGTGAGATGGCAGCAAGGGGGATCCAAACACTCATCTTGCTGCGTCAAACGTATTGGTTCCTGACTGTCCCTGGGGTGCCGGGAGAAGTTGTGTGAGCAGAGCAGGTTTTAAGCTGCCTTCGGAATATCGTGCGTCGGGGTCGAGTCTGTCCACTGTCCCACTTCAAGACTGTCGAGCCAGTCGAGCAATCTGGTGACCATATCGCCCTGATAGACGGAGCCGTGTTGTGGGCAGATCATCCTGGGCTTCAGTGCGCGAATCCGCTGAGTCCAGCTCCGTAAGGCGGTGGTCGAAGGTATCCATCTGAGATGGAATCCTCTCATATATTGGATATGGTGATCGAAGTCCGTCACGATTAAGTCGGCTTCATGACTGGGGACCAAGGCGGAGCCGATGTCGCCGGAAAACAAGATGCCGGCGAGAGGGTCGTAGAGCGAAAAGTTTCCTGAGGAGTGGCAGTAATGGGCGGGGACGGCTTCGCCTTCGACGCCAAGATCACCGATCTTGATACGCATCCCCTCATCGGGAATCGCGTTGAGTCCAATGGCAGTACCGGTGCTGAAATGACTGATAAAGCCGGTCCACAGCCACGAACAGTAGGTCTTGATGCCCAGGTTGAGGTCGAGCCACATGGCACGCGACGACGAAATATCCGGGTCTTGATGGCTGGCAAAGATGACGCGGATATCCTGGACGCGCACATATTTGGCCAGTTCGGCGAGGACTTGGGGAAATATTTGGATGCCACCGGGATCCAGTAACATGGCTTGCCCGCGACTGATGATGACGTACTCATTTGTATCGATGACGTGAGCGTCCTTGTGAGGGTCCCGACCGATCACGATCCATTGGTGGCCGTTTTCATTGAAGAGCGTTTTACTTTGCATCACTATTCCCTTTCAGCAGCAACTCCACCAAGCTCTGACCACTGTCGATCGAGCTCTTCATGGCATGCGTTCTGGCGTCCAGTTCGTCCACCACATGACCGATCTCTGCCGCGAGTGTCTTGAAGTTCATGCCGGCCGCTTCCAATGCAGCGGCTTCGCATGCGATGCAGAAGGCCAGATAGCGGGCGGTGAGGCCGATCATCTTCAGACCGTGCAACGCACGGCGTGTTTCATTGAGACAGCGCAATGCTTCGCTCAATCGTGCATGCAGTTCAGTCAGCTTCGTCTGGCAGATCGCCGCGATGGAACCTCGGTTGTCCCGTTCTAGCGGCTCACCCAACTGGAACGATGGATCCATCATCAACCGGGTGATGTCTTCTGGGGTTGTGAAGCGCAGATGAGAAGACAGGTGCCTGTCCGCAAGACAAGACGACTGGCCGCCCTGGGGCATCGCCGCCAGCACACTGGCGATCAGCTGGTAGTATCGCCACGCGATATTCGAGCTGCGGGCGGTGAGTCGAGCGAGTTCAGCGCAGACCTATTCGATGGCTTCCACCTCGGGCTTAATCTCTCTAGAGAATCTCAACGAGCGCCAAGATGGGGCTGCCTTTGCCGCCTCCGACTTTCCCGGCTTAGGCGACGCCATTAGTGGCAAGAATCTGCATGGGTGACGACAGCAACCGGAGCGAGCGTCCGGTATTCATGATGTCGACGCAGATTCCAAACAGCTGATTGATGTTCCGTTTGAAGAGACCTAACGCGTCAAGCATGGCGTTCAGAGGGTATTGGTGCGTGGGGGAGATTGGACCGGCCTTCATGTATCGATGAAAATCCACTAAACTGAAGTGAGGTGTGCCAGCCGGGTCAGGCGAAGCGGCATCGAGCAAAACAGAGGTGCTATAATCCCGCCCCTATGGGCGACTCCATCATTATCAAGGGTGCGCGGGAACACAATCTCAAGAACATCGACGTCGAGATTCCACGGGACAAGCTGATGATGATCGCCGCCTGGAAAGGACTGTCGCTATCATCTATCGGCAGGGGACGCTATGGGCGAAACGCGCGTTGATCTGCAGCATCTGCTCGAAGACTTGCGCGATGCCTATCCTGGCGCGTTGGAAGAAACGATTTTGACCGAAATGGTCGCCAATTCGCTCGACTCCGGCGCGACCGGTCTTAGGCTGATGGCGGATCCCGTGGCACTGACGCTCATTATCGTCGATGACGGGTCGGGTATGAGGCGGCGGGATCTGGTGCGGTATCACGATCTGGCTGCAGCACGAAGACGCGAGGCCAGGGCATTGCAAATTCGCCGAAGTTGAAACCGAAACTTGGCCTGCTCGTCGAAGATGTGATCACGGAAACGAGGCGTGGGAAGGAACATGTGGCAAGCCGTTGGTACCTCGCCGGACGGCACAAGGCGCCGTGGAAATGGATTCCTCCGCTTGGGTTGGTGACGGATCATGGTACTGCAGTGCAACTGAAACTACAGATGCGCTCTCGCTGCTCCTGGACGAAGGATATATTGAAGGGGTGTTGCGCAGACAGTATCAACCGTTGCTCCAGCCGGAGTTTGATGAGGTGCTTGCAGCCTATTACCCAAAAGGCTTCCAGTTTCAGGTCAATGGGCGGGTGCTGGAGCGTCAGTCAGCCTGTGGCATGGACGCTGGGAAGCTGCCGGTCTGCCTCGCGAAAAACGGAAACCGGTTGCCATCGGCTATCCGGTACGAAGTGAGTCTTCACTTCCTGAAGATCAGCGCGGCCTGGCGATCAGCACCTTCGGTAAAGTCATCAAGCACGGATGGGATTGGCTGGGGATTATGCCGGCTGCACGGACAGAATAGCCGGAATGATTGAAGCTCCGGCATTGGCTGCGGCGCTGACGCTGAACAAGGAGATTTCGTTCGTGTCGGCACCAGAGGCGCGCTGTACCTTGGGTATCGCAAGGCGATTCAAGAGGCGGTTTCGCAACAGTTGGCTCAGTGGGGAGATGCTCGCGAGTCGGAGGACAAGGCTAGCCGGCCGGATCATGCGGCCGCTTGAGCGTGATTTGCAACGGTCTTGGTGGACCTGGCCGACGAGTTTCCCCTGCTGGCGGTCTGGTCGAACAGCGGGCAGGAGGCCAGAAGCGGTTGCCGATCGGCCGATCAGAGGGAGCGGAGAGTGGCAGGGACTGCTTACAGCATCAATTCTCGACAGTGTCCAAGCTCTTTGAACCAGGAAAACCGTCATCGGACAACGCCACAGGGAACCAGTACAGATCCAGCCCGGGTGGAGGCACGCAAGGCGAAGCATGGCGGGAGCCGGAGTCATCGCTTGGTGTGGCGGTCGTGCAAGGTGGCAAGCGCGGTCTTGACCCGGTCGTTATGGGCTCACCATTCGGTTTCGAGTCCCAGGAAAGGTATCGGATCTTGGCCGTCTCGTCGAGTCCACCGTCATCAATGACGCACATCCCGCGTATCGCCGTGCCGTGGCGTCTCGTTCGGAAGGGGTGACCACATCGCGCTGGCGGTCGCGTTGGCACTGGCTCGTTTGGCCGTGCCTCCTGCCGAAGCGCATGAAGTTGTACGGCCTTTCTGATCCGCTGGGGCGAAGCCCTTGATGGAGCTCGTCGCAAGTCACGTAGATGGTCGGCACAATCATGAGTTGCACTCGAAATAGGATCAAGCCGGGCATCATCTGAAAATGACGTTTGTTTCGGGTCATCAGCGGAAGGTGCTTGACGAGGGCGGGGTGGCGGCAAGGAGGGCATCGCCTTTCTCAAGTGATGGGTGCCGGCGGCGAAGATCGGAGTATCGTGTGGTGATTGAGTCAGAGAGAGTGATCAGACGGCATTGGGCCAATTCGGCCAGAATGGCGGCTCATTCGTTGTCGGCGGAGACCAGGCTTGGTCAAGAGTTCTTTTTTCGTGATGGCTGAATGAGGAGACCCTGAAACCGGTCGGAATCGAACAATGCGTGGAACCGACCGGTATTGAAGTAATCGATGAAAATATCAGTATCTAGGAGGAGCGAGATTTTTGCCATGCTTCAATCTCGTCCAGAAACGTATCATCGGACTGTTTGCGGCCCTGCTTCCGTAACGCGCTGACATAGGCGGCACTGTCGTTCACGTCCGTATGCCCGTAGGGGTTGAATTTTTCCCTCACGAGATTTTCGAGACGGTGACTGGATAGACTCCCCTGCGTTTGGCGGCTTTGACGACCACGCTCTTCAGCGCAGGATCAAATGAGAGCGTCCACTTTTCTTTTTCAGCGCGACCTTGGGCATGTGGTCTTTTCTTTATATTCGTACGTATATTAGACGTATGGTTAGACAGTGTCAAGAATATGCCGTGGATGCTATAATCCCGCCCCCTGAGTAAGTGCTGAGTGCTGGGGACTGAGGGCTGAGGGAGGCGAGTAGGAAAAACGGCATGGGTAATTCCATCATCATCAAGGGTGCGCGGGAGCACAATCTCAAGAACATCGACGTCGAGATTCCACGGGACAAGCTGGTGGTCATCACCGGCCTGAGCGGATCAGGGAAGTCGTCGCTCGCGTTCGATACGATCTATGCCGAAGGGCAACGGCGGTATGTCGAGTCACTCTCCGCCTATGCCCGGCAGTTCCTTGAGCAGATGGGGAAGCCGGACGTCGATTCGATTGAAGGCCTGTCTCCGGCAATTTCCATCGAACAGAAGAGCACGAGTCACAATCCCCGTTCCACTGTCGGTACCGTCACGGAGATCTATGACTATCTCCGTCTCCTTTTCGCCCGTGTGGGGCGGCCCTATTGTTTCCAATGTGGCGAGGAAATTACCGCGCAAACCGTCCAGCAAATGGTCGATGCGATTGCTGCACAGCCGGAAGGGATGAAATTCCAGATTCTGGCGCCGATCGTGCGTGGACGGAAGGGGGAATATCGGAAAGAGCTGCTGGAGATGCGCAAGGCCGGGTATGTGCGCGCCAGGGTCGATGCGAAGATTGTCGATCTCGGGGAGGATATCTCGCTCGATAAACAGAAGAAGCACACGATTGAAATTATCGTCGATCGGTTGGTGATGAAAGCGGGCGAGGCATTGATGCGGCGGTTGGCGGATTCGGTGGAAACCTCGGTGAAGTTGACCGGGGGATTAGTCGGTGTGTTGACGGAGGACGGCGAGACTAAGCTCTACAGTGACAGGTTAGCCTGCATTAAGTGTGGTGTCAGTTACCCAGAAGTCACGCCGCGGGTCTTTTCCTTCAACAGTCCGCATGGCGCTTGTCCGGTCTGTGACGGTATCGGCTATGCCGTTTCCCCGGGGAACGAGGAGGAGGACTTCACGCTGCTCGAACCTTGTGAAACCTGCCACGGTGCGAGGTTGAGACCGGAAAGTTTGTCTATCAAGCTGGCGAAGAAATCGATTGCCGAGGTGACCAAGCTATCCGTTCGTGCGGCGGCTGATTTCTTTCTGTCGCTCAAGTTTACTGATCGTGAGTTAGTCATTGCGCATCGGATTCTGAAAGAGATTCGGGAGCGGTTAGGATTCTTGGTGAACGTGGGGTTGGACTATCTGACGTTGGACCGAGCAGCAGCGACCCTGTCCGGCGGTGAGGGGCAGCGCATCCGATTGGCCACGCAAATTGGGTCCGGATTAGTCGGGGTGCTGTACATCCTGGACGAACCGTCGATCGGACTGCACCAGCGGGACAATCGTCGGTTGTTGCAAACCCTGTTGCGGCTACGTGACCTTGGCAATACGGTCGTCGTGGTCGAACATGATGCTGAGACGATGCAGGCAGCCGATCATCTACTCGACATGGGGCCTGGTGCGGGGTCGCAGGGTGGGCATGTGATCGCGCAAGGGACACCACAACAGATCATGGCCGATCCGAATTCGCTCACGGGCCAATACCTGCGTGGAATCCAGACCGTCTCGGTACCGCAGCGGCAGCGGAAACCGAGAGGAACGCTCTCGGTGATTGGGGCCGAGAAGCACAATCTGAAAAATGTGACTGCACGGATCCCTCTGGGACTTTTCACCTGTGTCACAGGAGTGTCTGGGTCAGGCAAGAGCACGCTTGTGCTGGAAGTGCTGTTCCATTCCCTCTCGCAACTCCTCTACCACAAAAAACCAAAGATCGATGGATGCAAGGACCTGCGAGGCGTCGATGCACTCGACAAAGTGATTGATATCGATCAATCACCGATCGGCCGCACGCCGCGGTCTAATCCCGCAACCTATACAGGCCTGTTCGGGTACATCCGCGATCTCTATTCCAACCTTCCGGAGTCACGTGTCCGTGGCTATAAGCCAGGACGCTACAGTTTCAATGTGAAGGGTGGACGCTGTGAGGCCTGTCAGGGAGACGGGCTCATCAAGATCGAGATGCACTTCCTGCCGGATGTCTATGTGACTTGCGAGGTCTGCAAGGGGCAACGGTACAACCGCGAGACGTTGGAGATTCATCACAAGGGGAAGAGCATAGCCGATGTCCTTAATATGACGGTGGACGATGCGTTGGAGTTCTTCGAGCACATCCCCTTGATCAAAACGAAGCTGCAGACCCTTCATGATGTCGGTCTGCACTATGTGAAACTCGGCCAGTCCGCAACGACGCTTTCCGGCGGTGAAGCTCAGCGAGTGAAGCTCTCGCGCGAGCTCTCCAAACGGGCGACTGGACGGACGATGTATATCCTCGATGAGCCGACCACCGGCCTCCATTTTGCCGACGTACAACGATTGCTCGATGTGCTGGATGGTCTGGTCGAAG
>JAMXAU010000101.1 GCA_024281365.1 Nitrospira sp. | reverse complement strand
GACTCGATGATGAATTTCGGAGTATCCACGCCGAGCTTTCCCCACGTAATCTTTTCATTCGGGACCGCTCCGGAATATGATCCATAGCTTGTCGTCGAATCGCCGATCTGACAGAAATACCCCCAGAGCGGCACCCGTTCTTTTCGAAGATCCTGGCTCAGCATCGGCACCACACAGATAGGGAAATCACCGGCGATGCCGCCACCGATTTGAAAAAATCCGATCGAAGCTGCCGCTGCTGTTTTGAGATACCATTCGGCCAAGTGCATCATGTATTCGACACCGGATCGAACCGTGTGCACGTTCCGAATGGCACCCGTGATGCAATGTGCCGCATACATGTTGCCCAACGTCGAATCTTCCCATCCCGGAACAAACAACGGAAGATTCCGTTCGGCTGCGGCGCACATCCAACTGTCTGCCGGATCAATCTGATAGTGCTCTTTTAATGTGCCATTGACCAAGAGCTTGTAGAGAAACTGATGCGGAAAGGCCCTGGCACCGGCGCGATCTGCGGCTGTCCATTCGAACTGGACTGCCGCCTCAATGCGTCGCATCGCTTCCGCTTCTGGGATGCAGGTATCGGTGACTCGATTCAGATGTCGATGCAGAAGATCTTGTTCATCCTTGACCGTCAATTCCCGATAATGCGGGATCCGCTCGTAATGTTTCTGCGCCACCAGGTTGAACAAATCCTCTTCCAGATTGGCACCGGTGCAACAGACGGCATGGACCTTGTCACGTCGGATCATTTCAGCCAGCGATAAGCCCAACTCCGCGGTGCTCATGGCACCGGCCAACGTCACCAGCATGGTGCCATTTCGATCCAGGTGAGCTCTGTAGGCATGGGCCGCATCTTTCATAGCCGCCGCATTGAAATGGCGATAGTGATGGTCAATGAATTGCGAAATAGAGGTCGGTTTCATATCGACTCCTGCCTTCATGATTTTGCCGTTAAGGACTGTGCGGTCTGGCTTTACCTAAGGAAGTTCTGATTAATTCACGTTTTCACTCGGAAATCTGTTCTTGGGCTGGTCTCCAGGGCGAATGCAGCGGGCAGCCGCTGGTCCGAGAGCCTGTTCGTGGGGTGCAGCCACCATCCGATGGCCCGTGGCCCACCTCCGGACACACGCCTCCTACGTTCCCGCCAACAGTCGCCGTCGCGCCACATACAAGTTTGCCAACCCGCAGCTGATCTGGAGCCAGTGGGTATTCTTGGCCAGTCCGCGATAGCGGACTTTGGCCCAGCCGAAGATCCGCTTGATCACCAAGAACGCATGTTCGACCTTTGCTCGGACTTTCGACTTCGTGCGGTTCCGGCCCCGCTCCTCCTCACTCAGTGGTCGATGCCGATGTGCTTTGGCCTGGATGAAGCTCTTGGCCTGAGGCGCGTGCTCCCGGATCACGTCGCGCTGTCCACTGTAGGCCGAGTCGCCCCACACCCGCGTCTCCTGGCCATGCAGCAACTCCGGTAAGACCTGGCTGTCATGCACATTCGCCGCCGTGGCCGTCACCGAATGAATCAGTTTCGTCTGGCTGTCCACGCCGATATGCGCCTTCATGCCGAAATACCACTGGTTGCCTTTCTTCGTCTGATGCATCTCCGGATCCCGCTCCTTTGTGCGATTCTTCGTCGAACTGGGGGCACTGATGATGGTGGCATCCACGATTGTTCCCCGGTTCACCTGCAGACCGTGCGTGGCGAGATACTCCCCAATCCGGGCAAAGAGCTGTTTCCCAACTCGTGAGCCTCCAGCAGATGCCGAAACTTGCAGATCGTCGTCTCATCGGGCACGGGCTCGCGGCCCAAATCAATCCCGACAAATTGCCGCATGGCGCGAGAGTCATACAGCGCTTCCTCGACCGCCGGATCCGACAGGTTGAACCACTGTTGGAGACAATGGAGGCGCAGCATGCGGTCGATACCGACCGGCGGACGCCCCGGACCGTCGGCCTTGGGGTAGACCGGCTCGATCACCGCCACTAATTCCGCCCACGGCACCACGCGATTCATCTCATCGAGGAACCGCTCGCGGCGGGTGGACTTGCGATATTGCTCAAAGCTCGCTTCCGCAAAGGTCTGCTGCATGGGGTACGCCTCCCGTTCAGTGCTGCGCTATCCGTAGCACATCCCGCGAGAAGAATAAATCAGACCTTCCCTAGTCTGCCCAGGCGCGATTGGAGAATGCCGATGGTTGCGATGGCGGCGGTTTCCGCCCGAAGGATCTGTTGACCAAGGGTCATGGGTTCGATTCCTCGCCGCTCGGCGATCTCTCTTTCTTCCTTGCTCCAACCTCCCTCTGGTCCGATCAAGATGAGTAGGGAGCTGCTCGTATTCTGGGGAAGTGCAATGGTCTGCAAACTCTTGCCGTCGCGGCGTTCAGCAAGCATGAGGATCGTGGAAGTTGTCTGGTCGCGTGAGAGCAGTGTCGTGAACGATTGTGGCCTGGCGATCGTCGGTATGCGCCACTGTTCTGATTGCTGGGCAGCTTCCAGGGCGATGCGTTGCCATCGGGTGAGTTGATGATCGAGGCGATCAGCTTTGAGTTGCACGACACTGTGTCGGCTTTCGATCGGTATGATCTCGTGTACGCCCAGTTCGGTGGCCTTTTGAATGACCCAGTCCATTTTCTCACCTTTCAGCAGTGACTGACCAAGAATCAGGTGAGGTGCAACGTGAAGAGGCTCCTGAATGGTGTCAAGAATCTGTCCGGTGATCACGTGTTTCGAGAGGTCACTGATTTCCACGCGGTATCTCGTGCCCTGGCCATCGTTGAACCAGAGAGTTTCGCCGAGGGCAACACGGAGGCTATCCTTGAGGTGAGCCTGGAGTTCGCCAGTCATTGAAATAGTGGGAGGGGTCACACACGCGGGAGAAACGAAAAATACAGGCATGGGGGCACTGGAGTTTCAGGAAGGACGGGCTTGGCTACTCGAAAAACGTCTTCATCTTATCGAAGAAGCCGTCGCCATTGGCTTCCATGGACATCCCGCTCTCTTTGGCGTACTCCATCAGCAGTTCTTTTTGTCTCGCCGTCAGCTTGGTGGGAATTTGGATCTTCATCGTATAGATCTGGTCGCCGGTCGTCCCCCCCTTGAGACTGGGAATCCCCAATCCTTTGATGCGGAGGACTTTGTCATGTTGAGTGCCTGGCGGAACTTTGATGATGGTGTCCCCCTTGAGGGTCGGCACTTCGACTTTCCCGCCGAGTACCGCCGTGACCAGGTTGATTGGGACGTCACAGGCGATGTCGAGCCCTTTTCGGTGAAAGATCTGATGGGGTTTGACGGTAATGGCGACGTAGAGATCACCAGGGGGTCCACCATTGGGACCGTGCTCTCCTTCATTGGAGAGACGTAACCGCATACCGGTTTCGATTCCAGCTGGAATGTGGACGGCGATTGCACGCTCTTTGTACACCCGTTGACGTCCCTGGCAAGTTGCACAGGGTTCCGTGACGAGGTGTCCGGTGCCTTCACATTGTCCACAGGGGCGGCTGACGCTAAAAAAGCCTTGCTGAAAGCGAATCTGCCCTGCGCCTTTGCAGCTGGCACAGGGCTTAATGGCTGCCGCGGACTTCGCTCCCGTGCCTTTACAGTCGGTACAAAGTTCCCAACGCGGAATCTTGAGTTTGGCTTCTTTCCCGTAGACAGATTCTTCAAACGTGATTTCAAGATTGTACTGGAGGTCGTTGCCGCGCTCGGTTCGACCGCCCCCGCCGGCTCTAGCCTGACCGAAGAAGTCCTCAAAAATGTCGTTGAAGACGTCACCGAATCCGCCTCGGCCAAAGTCAAATCCGTCAAAGCCTGGGCCGCCCTGTTGGGCTCCGGCATGGCCGAACATGTCGTAGCGTTTTCGCTTCTCCTGATCACTCAGAGTTTCATAGGCTTCGTTGATTTCTTTGAACTTTTCTTCGGCGGTTTTCTTTTGCTGGTCGCCTGAATGAAGGTCGGGATGGTGCTGGCGGGCTAACTTGCGATAGGCTTTCTTCAGCTCGTCGTCCGAGACATTTCGATCGACACCGAGAGTTTCGTAGTAATCGCGTTTGGACACGGCAGCTATTATGAGTGAACGGTGAACGCCCGGGTTCTCGTTTGCGTCGAGAGCTCGGGCGTCTTGATGCGTTATTCTAGGCTATTTCTTGTCTTTGTCCACTTCTTCAAATTCTGCGTCGACGACTTTCTCATCAGGTTTTGTCTCGCTGGTACCGCCGGTTGCCGATGCACCAGGTTGTGGACCGGATGAAGCCGCCGCTTTCTTGTACATTTCTTCGGCCAATTTGTGCGACGCCGTCATGAGGGTTTGCGTCGCGGATTCGATGGCCTCGGCATCGGTACCCTCTAGGGCCTTCTTAAGGGTTGCAATGGCATCCTGGATCTTCGTTTTTTCATCGGCGGAAACCTTGTCGCCGTATTCCGTGATATTTTTCTCGGTTTGATAGACCAGATTGTCGCCCTGGTTTTTGGCTTCCGCCAATTTGCGGCGTTTCTTGTCGTCCTCGGTATGCGACTGCGCGTCCCGAACGAGCTTTTCGACCTCATCTTTGCTCAGGCCGCTGGAGGCTGTGATCTTGATGGACTGCTCTTTCTGCGTCGCTAGATCCTTAGCGGACACGTGGACAATGCCGTTTGCATCGATGTCAAAGGTGACTTCAATTTGAGGCATACCGCGAGGCGCCGAGGGAATACCGACCAAGTCGAATTGTCCCAGCAGCTTGTTGTCATTTGCCATCTCCCGTTCGCCTTGGAAGACGCGAATGGTCACGGCGGTTTGGTTGTCGGCCGCAGTCGAAAAGACTTGGCTCTTCTTGGTCGGAACGGTCGTGTTGCGCTCGATCAACTTGGTAAACACGCCGCCCAGCGTTTCGATACCCAATGACAACGGCGTGACATCCAGGAGCAACACGTCCTTCACTTCGCCCTTAAGGACGCCGCCTTGAATAGCGGCCCCAATGGCGACGACTTCATCAGGATTGACCCCGCGGTGCGGCTCTTTCCCGAAGAAATCTTTCACGACCTGAATCACCTTCGGCATACGGGTCATGCCACCGACCAAGACGATTTCTTGGATGTCCTTGGCCGTGACACCGGCATCGGATAAGGCTTTGCGGCAGGGCTCGATCGTCCGTTGAATGAGATCGTCGACCAGCTGTTCCAGTTTGGCCCGCGTCAGCTTGGTGACCATATGCTTGGGGCCGCTGGCGTCCGCAGTAATGAATGGGAGATTGATTTCCGTTTCTTGAGACGACGAGAGTTCGATTTTGGCCCGTTCCGCCGCTTCCTTCAATCGCTGGAGGGCCATCCGGTCTTTCCGTAAGTCGATCCCCTGGTCTTTCCTGAACTCGTCAACCAGCCAATCCATCACGCGGAGATCGAAGTCATCTCCACCGAGATAGGTGTCTCCGTTGGTCGACTTCACTTCGAACACGCCTTCGCCGATTTCCAGGACGGAGACGTCGAAAGTCCCGCCGCCCAAGTCGTAGACGGCGATCCGCTCATCCTTCTTCTTATCCAGGCCGTAGGCAAGGGACGCCGCGGTCGGTTCATTGATGATGCGCAGGACGGTCAGACCGGCGATTTGACCGGCATCTTTGGTGGCCTGGCGCTGACTGTCATCAAAATAGGCTGGAACGGTGATCACGGCCTCGGTGACTTTTTCACCGAGATAGTCTTCCGCCGTCTGCCGCATCTTCTGCAGAATCATGGCGGATACTTCCGGCGGGCTATAGCTCTTGCCGCGCAACTCCACATGGGCATCGCCGTTGTCGGCTTCGACTACCTTGTACGGGAGTCGCTTCATGGCTTCCTGGACTTCGCGGCTCTTGAACTTTCGCCCCATCAGTCGCTTGACTGAGAAAATGGTGTTCTCCGGATTGGTAATGGCTTGACGTTTGGCGATTTGGCCGACCAGCCGTTCACTCTTATCAGTGATGGCAACGACGGAAGGAGTGGTTCGACTGCCTTCGGCGTTGGCGATCACGACAGGGTCGCCGCCGCTCATAATCGCCACACAAGAGTTGGTGGTCCCGAGATCGATACCGATAACTTTACCCATTGGTAGACTCCTTCCTTCTCGACAACGACGACACAGGGTCAGTGCGTTGTTGCATCCTATTCGCTTGCTTGAGGTGGGCCTGACGACACGCTGACCATGGCTGCCCGCAACACTCTGTCGTGCAATCGATACCCCTTCTGAAACTCATCTAAGACCCGATTGGCCGGCACCTCGGTGGATGGCCCGTACGAGACGGCTTGATGGGTGTGGGGATCGAACTCCTGCCCGGACGTCTCGATGGCTTGCACACCGAATTTGGCCAAGGCACCGGACAGTTGCTTGAGTGTCAGTTCCACACCCTGAGTGAGTGCCGAATCGCTTCCGTTCGTGTGAGCCGCCTTGATCGCTCGTTCCAAGTTATCGATGACCGGCAGGAGTTCTTTCAGCAGCTGTTCATTGCCGAATCGAATTTGTTCGCGCTGATCCCGCTGCGTCAGCCGCTTGTAATTTTCAAATTCTGCTGCCAGCCGGAGGTATTTCTCATTGAGCGCGGTGCACTCCTCAACCTTGGCGGCCAGCTCGTCTTGCGTTGAGGAAGAGGCGGTCGCTGTCTCGGGAGGACACTCGTCTAAGTTCTCAATTGTATTGGCGTTTGCTTTTTCCTGTGCGTGGTCTTCAGTCATATGGATACCTGTACAGCGGTGGAGATATCCATAAGAGGAAGGAAGTCAACGGGTCATTGGAAAATAAAATGAGACGGGCTATGGAATTCTTACACTCAATGGGTGGGATAAGTCCCGCAGGCCCGGCGATACAGTAGTTCGAGTCCTTGGAGGGTCAAGAACGGTTCGATGTGCTGAATGGATCGCGCCTCTGATGCAATGACCTGGGCCAATCCACCGGTCGCGATCACAAACGAAGCATGCCCCATTTCGGTTTCGATTCGTTGAACAAGGGTGTCCACTAGACCAGCATACCCAAAGATGAGCCCCGACTGAATGCTGCTGGCGGTATCGGTGCCGATCACGGTTTTGGGGCGGGCAAGTTCCACCTTGCTGAGCTTAGCTGCCCGGCTAAACAGGGCTTCAGCTGAAATCCCCAAGCCCGGTGCAATCGCCCCGCCGAGGTAGTCACCTGTTCCGCTGACTGCGCAGAAGGTCGTCGCAGTACCGAAATCAACGATGATCAGATCGCGACGGAACTTCTCGTACGCGGCAGCCGCATTGACAATGCGATCGCTTCCGATCTCTTTTGGGTTCAGATACTTCAGGGTGAGCCCGGTCTCAAGATCGGGTGAGACGGTGATGGGAGTGCAGCCAAAGGACGTTGCAACCATCGATTCAAACGTCTCCGTGAGTGCGGGCACGACACTGGAAATGATGGCACCCGTGATATGTTCAGGGACTCGGCCGCTTCTGGCCATCAGACTGAGGCAGAGAACCCCGTACTCATCGGCCGTCTTCTTGGGGTCGGTCGCCAATCGCCAATGGCTCAGGAGCGTCGGCCCCTCAAAGACTCCTGCGACGACGTTGGTATTGCCGATATCGATCGCGAGCAGCATGGAATGCATTGTACTTCGGGCGGCCAGCTTTCGCTACTCTCTCAGATGAATCACATCGGCGGCGTGGACCTCGATGAGAGCAGGCGGTTGTGCGCGAGAGGAAGCAGAGAGGGGCCGCACCTGTAAGGCGCCGTCGGCGGAGAGCGTTTCCGCCGTGCCATGGATCTGCTGATCGTTGGCGAATAGGACCTTCACCTGACGGCCTAATGTGGCACAGCGAGCGAGGTAGGCCTGCCGCAGTCGGGTGGACCCATGGGACTGCAGCTCGTCAAGGCACTGTTCCAGCTCCCACAAGAGTTGCGAGATGAGTCGATTCCGATCGATCGGTTGCGGCACGGCTTCGATCAACGAGGCGGCAATTGGACGTAAATCTTCCGGGAATGATTGGAGCGGGACGTTCACGTTCAGCCCGATTCCAATGATCACGATCGGGCCGTTGGTCGTCGTCATGGTGCTTTCGCAGAGAATCCCACCGACTTTACGGTCCTGAAGAAGCAGGTCATTGGGCCATTTCAGAGCGAGGGGCGCGGTAGTGATGTGTCGGGTTGCCTCGGCGACCGCCAGCGCTGTGACCAGCGGTACCCAGGATAACCATTGTGCAAGGGGACGGTCTGGCTTTTTCCGCGAACGACGATGGAGCAATAGATGTTGAATCCAGGCGGGGAGAACCAGGCGCGCCCATGTCGTCCGTAGCCGCCTGATTGCTGTTCGGCCGCCACCACTGTGCCGTGCGCGGCGCCCTGTTGCGCAAGCGAGCTGGGCCTCGATTGGTTGAAGGGGAGATCCTGGTGGTACAGATCCAGGATCTGTCCTAAGCGCCGTGGCGGCCAGGGGTCCTGCGAATCGCTTCGATGTTGAGCGGAGCAGAGGACGCCATGGGTCAGCGATGCCGGCGTCGTGCACGTACAGTCGATGTCATGACGAGACTGACCGTGGCAGCCGGAGCAGAATGGGTCAAGGCTCCGATGGAAATTCGATCAGCACCGGCCGCCGCCATGGCGCGGACATTGTTCAGCGTGATCCCTTTTTAATAGCTTTCCCTCACCAGGGCCCGCTTGCTGAATGAGCGCCACGGCGAGTCGGACCATGTCCGGCGTCATGTTGTCCAGTAAAATTACGTCGGGTTTTCTCGCCAACGCTTGCCGAACCTCGAGGGAAAGGAGTCCACCTGGATAATGATCGGGACGGTAGGCGATCGACGGCGCTCTGCGGTCCACAGGCCTCTTCCACCGGCCGTCGATGCCGTCGAAGAAGGGCGAGATGGTTATCCCTCATCAGAATGCCGTCGCTCAAGGAGTACCGGTGATTGGTTCCACCACCGAGCGCCACGGCCCATTTTCTGAAGCTTGCGCCAGCCGGGAAGTGTTTTCCTGGTG
>JAMXAU010000100.1 GCA_024281365.1 Nitrospira sp. | reverse complement strand
CGCGCCCCGCGCACACGTGATCAATCAGGTTGTGAAATTATAGGCGGTGCTTGGTGCATGCGCGTAGGGGGGATCGACCATCCTGCCCGACTTGAGGAAGGAAAAGAAGGAGGAGATCGTGGCTGATCAGTTTTCATTCGATGTGGTATCAGAAGTGAATATGCAGGAGCTGAAGAACGCACTGGACCAGGCGACGAAGGAGATCAAGCAGCGCTTTGACTTTAAGGACTCCAAGACGGAGATCACTCTGAAAGAGAAGGAAAAGGAGTTGGTGGTGGTGTCCGATGATGAGTACAAGCTCAAGGCAGTACACGAGATCATCAAGGTGAAGTTGAGCCGGCGCTCAGCGGGACGGTGCGGCAAGTTACGAAGATCCAGAGTGGACTGGCCTCGGATAAGGCGAAGGAAATTACTAAAGCGGTGAAAGATTCGAAATTGAAAGTCCAAGCTCAGATTCAAGGCGAACAGGTCCGGGTGCTGGGGAAGAGCAAGGATGACCTCCAATCGGCGATTGCCTTCTTGAAAGGCAAAGACTTCGGAATCGATCTGCAGTTTACAAACTATAGGTAAGCGGTGTGGCGCTTGTGGCAATCTCATGAAGATCCTGCTCGCACTTCTCTTTGTTGCAACCTCTCTCGCTGGTTGCAATCGTAGCGATCCCATCGTTCTCATTCAGCTCCATCCGAAGAACCCCGACATCATCTACGTTGCGACTAATGATTATATCTATAAGACCCGCGACGGCGGCCAGGTCTGGACGAATCTCTCGCAAGGGATGAGTCATTCCCGCGTCATCGCCATGGCGATTGACCCGGCGTATCCTGCGACGGTTTACGCTGGGACGAAGGGCGACGCTGTCTACAAGAGCCATGATGGGGGACAGCGTTGGGCTTCGATGCGTTCAGGGCTTGATGATGCGACTATTAGTTCTGTTGTGAATCAGTTTCTCTTTGACCCCGCTGATGCACAGCATATCTTTATTGCCACGACGATGGGTGTGTTTGAAACGAAGAATGGCGGCGAACAGTGGACAAAGAAAATGGAGGGGATGAAAGAAGTGCTCATGGTCGTGACACTTGGGATGGACCCCACGCGTCCCTCGATTCTGTACGCGGGAACGAGCGGTGGCGTGTATAAATCGACTGATCAGGCCGGCCATTGGGAAAAGGTGAACAACGGACTCGTTCCACCGGATATGGTGAAGACGTCAAGAGCGTTGAACGTGACGGCGATACTGGTCGATCCCTATGAGCCGGATGTTGTGTATGCGGCCACATTGGCTGGAATGTACAAAACGACGGATGGAGCCCAATCCTGGAAGAGAATAGGGGAATCGCTCGCGGATCAAATGATCGTGGGGATGGTGCTGGATCGAACCCGTCGAGGTGTGCTCTATATCACGGGGCGTGATGGGGTGCATCGAAGCGACGATGGAGGGCTGGTGTGGAAACTGATCAATAAGGGGTTGGCTACCACTAATGTCAGGGCGATTGCGCAGAGCGACATCGATCCTCAAGTGTTCTATGCCGGTACTAACGGGAGTGGTCTCTATCGGAGTCAGGATGCAGGTGAGACGTGGGAGCCCATGTCACCGGTCGGAGGATAGTGGGAGAAAATCTATCGGCGCTGGCTGTTTAAATCGGAATCCCCTATTGCGGCTCCGACTCCCCGCCGAGGAACAGTGGAAGATCCTTCGCGATTTTGTGAGCGATCCACTTCAAAGCCTGTGCTGCTCGACATGGTGGTGTCTTGAATATCTGTACCCGGTCGATGAGGGATTTGGCTGTCGTGAATGGTCTCCCCTCGACGAGGACGAAGTGATTCATTCACATTGCTGTAAGGAGAAACCGAGGCGTCGATGTCTGCACCGAAGTTGGCGTTTAATCTGGTGTCTTCAATGTCTCCACCGATTCGTGACCGCAAGGTGGTGTCCTGAATAGCCATGCCTGTTGGTGCGGCGGAGGGTGGCTTTTTTGTCTGGAACTCCCTCTTGATCGCTTCCTCCTCCTCCTGAATCTGTAATCGGGCACGCCCACTGCTTTCATAGTCAACCTCTTTGAGGTTCTCCTGAGCTTTATTCAACATGTCCAGGCGGTCGTTTAGGCGAAGCAGATCCTCACGGGCACGCGCAACGGTTCCCACGATTTCACTGAGCGTGAATTGCCGTGCAAACGTCCCAAGTTTTGGAGCAACTCCAGGCCCACCGCCTAGGCCGCCATTTCCCGTGCCATTCCCTGGACCTGCGGTGGTGGCTCCCTGCCCCTTCCCAAACCCGGACGAATTATAGATGCCTTTTTGCTGGACTGCTTTGAGGATATGGTTTGCTTCATCGATAAGGTCCACAATATCTCCAGGTGCGTCACTGTCGGTGAGGCAGCAGGATACAAACGTCCGATAGCGATCAGAAAACTTCGAAGCAGCGTTTTGTAAATCAACGATTTTGATCGGATCACGCTCCGGAAGGTCAAATCCTCGATTCCGCGCGGACTCTTGGAACGATTCCATGGCCTGCTGGTCATAGAGGGGTTTGCAGCCGGAGTTCTTGCCTGTCGTAATCTGCTGGTCGGGTGTCTTGTCGGGACACCAAAAAACCGGCGCCGGTGGATTGAGTGGGTTGTCAGGATTAAAGTCTTTTGCCAGGGGTTGCTCCCCGATCAAAAAGACGGCGGCAACTAGGAGGGAAAGACCTGTAAGGAAATAAGTGGGGGTAGTTTTCCACATAACCCCATTCTCTAATTCATGGTTGGGGAAGTCAATGAAACTCAAAGAGTTCGACGAGGTGACGTAGGGAGGCTAATTGAAAAAAAGCAAATGATCTAGCCACTTAGACCTATGGGACAGAAGAATTAGCCCTCAGGGCATGTGCCATCCTGCACGTTATCTACAGGTACAACGAGCTGTAAGTCGTTGAAATGCAGTTGACAACTAGAAATGCGAGAGTATACTTCCCCAAGTAATGGGTAAAAGTGGTGGATAGTGGGTGGAAAAGATTAATTGTGAAATTCCGCACATATCAGTGTTTAGGAATGAGGTCTGTGAGTGGCTCATTCCAAATCGGCCAATCACCATTTTGGATTGTACGGTGGGATACGGTGGACATGCCGAATTGCTCTTGGAGTCTGGTCAACCTGGAACGAAAGTCATAGGGTTGGATCGCGATCTGGACGCGATTGAGTTCAGTCGACAGCGGTTGAGTCGGTTTGGAGATCATGTCGTGTTGCGCCAGGGGAACCATCGAGATTTAAAACAGCATCTGGCAGATGTGGGAATTTCCACCGTTGGAGGGGTGATCTTTGATTTTGGGGTTTCCTCTCCGCAGATCGACGATGCTGCAAGAGGATTTAGTTTTCAGCAGGATGGCCCCCTCGATATGCGTATGGACCAGTCGATCGGTCTCACTGCCACCGAGGTGGTGAACACCAGCTCTGAATCTGTGCTTGCGGACATTATCTACCAGTTCGGAGAGGAACGGTATGCGCGGCGGATTGCTCGGGCCATTGTGCAGGAACGACAGCATTGTCGGATCGAGACGACAGGGGCGTTGGCTGCAATCGTCGCGCGTTCGGTGCCGGCGTCGTATCGACACGGCCGGATTCATTGCGCGACGCGTACGTTTCAGGCGATTCGCATTGCTGTGAACCAAGAGCTTGAAAGTATTGAGCCGTCACTTCGAGATGCGACCGACGTTCTGTCGGAGGGGGGGAGAATCTGCGCGATTTCTTTTCATTCTCTTGAAGACCGTATGGTCAAGCACACGTTCCGGTCTCTCGCGCAAGGACCTCACGCACAACTCTCCTTGTGCACGAAGAAGCCACTCATTCCGTCCAGGGAAGAGTGTGAGCGGAATCCACGATCACGAAGTGCCAAATTGCGTGTTGCTGAACGTCAACCGAAGCAGGAGCTGTCATGAAAATCTTGGCTGTTCTTCTTGGGCTGTGTCTGGTGTTCGTGTTCGTGTGGGAGCGCGTCGATATGGTTCGGGTTGGGTATCAGATCGAACGGCTGAAGCGCGATAAAACTACGCTGGAGCGACAACGTGATGAATTAAAGGTGCAGTTTTCCACCTTGAGTGCGTCCGGTCGGATTGCACGGGTGGCGACCAAAGAGCTCGGAATGAGTCTGCCGCAGCAAGGGCAGGTCATATTGGTTCAGTTCAGGCCGGGTAGTATGCAGCCGGTGGCGGTCGCTGATGTGTCGCCGGTAGAAGTCCGAGTCGCGAAGAATGATCTTCTGGCTAGGAGGTACTAGTGGCGGGTTTTGTTCCTAGCGGTCGTCACTATATTTTGTTGCTGCTGCTGCTGAGTGGATTTGGGATGGTTCTGTTCCGCCTGGTGACGTTGCAGGTCTGGCAAGCTGCTGAACTGTCGGTCAAAGCGGATCGACAACATCGAAAGACGGTATCTCTGGAGGGAGCGCGCGGTACGATTCTCGATAGGCACGGTAAGGTCTTGGCGATGAATGTTGAAGTGCCGTCCGCGTTTGGGGTTCCGACTACATTGGACAGTCCGACGAAAACTGCTCGGGTGCTTGCTCCCGTCTTGCAAGTTCGGAGCGATGAGTTGGAGCGCAAGCTTCGACAGGCGCGGAGTTTTGTGTGGCTGGCTCGAAAGTTAGATCCTGAGCAGGGGCGACGTTTGGAGCGGCTATCCCTCGATGGGGTCGGGGTTGTAATGGAGGGACGCCGGTTCTACCCCAAGGGGCCATTTCTGTCGCATGTGCTGGGTTTTGCTGGCATGGATGGGGAGGGGCTGGAAGGCGTTGAGCATCGGTATGAATCATACTTGCGCGGTGAAAAACGAATGATGGTCCTCCAACGTGACGCGCTGGGGCGTTCGGTGTTTCCCACCGATCTGACGGAACGCAATCCCACACCGGGGCATAATCTCACGCTCACGATCGATGAGGTTATTCAGTACATCACGGAGAGAGAGCTTGAGGATGCCGTAACGCGCACTCAGGCAAAGTCAGGTACGATGATTGTCTTGGAACCCCAGACCGGGGCGGTGTTGGCTATGGCGGTAAGCCCCCGCTTTGATCCAAATGTCGTTTCTAATCTGAGCCCTGATCGATGGCGAAACAAGGCTCTCGCAGATGCGTACGAGCCGGGGTCAACACTGAAGGCTGTGGTGGCGGCTGCGGCCATTGAAGAGCATGTGGTGAGGCCGAATACGATGGTCTTTGGAGAGCACGGTCGTATGACGATTGCCAACACGGTCATTCATGATCATGAAAAGCTGGGCTGGGTCTCCTTTTCACAGGTCATACAGAAGTCCAGCAATATTGGTGCGGCGAAGACCGGCATGGCGTTGGGAGAGCAGCGGCTTCATCGATATCTTCAGACGTTCGGGTTTGGGCAAAAGACGGAGATTGATCTTCCAGGGGAAGGCGCAGGGCTGGTCAAGCGTCCGAAGGACTGGGGGCGGCGTTCTGTTGCCTCGATTTCAATGGGACAGGAAATAGGTGTTACGCCACTTCAGATGGTCTCTGCAATAGCAGCTTTGGCAAACGAAGGGGTACTGATGAAGCCCTACGTGGTTTCTGAAATTCGAGGTCCCGAGGGGCATCTTCTGAAACGAGTGTCTCCTCAGGTCAGACGACGAGTGGTGTCTCCAGAAACCGCTCATACGGTCACGAAGATTTTAGAGGGAGTCGTCACAGATGGAACAGGGGGAAAGGCGGCCATCCCGGGATTTCGAGTGGCCGGGAAGACGGGCACAGCCCAAAAGATTGACCCTCGAACGGGTAGCTACTCGGTTTCTCGGTTTGTGACATCGTTCGCAGGGTATGTCCCTGCGGACAACCCGCGGCTGGCGATGATCGTGGTGATCGATGAACCTCAGGGCGATGCGTGGGGCGGGACGGTGGCCGCTCCTGTCTTTAGCCGCGTCGGTGAGCAGGTGCTGAACTACTTAGGTGTGGGATCGCACGAACCAGTTACGCTGGCCATGGCACGGTAGTAAACCTGATTATACTAGGAAACCTCGATGACCTTTGCCACCATGCTCCAAGCACTTGAGGGGCGCGTGCCAATTCTTGAGCGTCGAGGCGACCTCGGTATGGCTGTGAAGGAGATCACGGACGACTCCCGTACGGTTTCAACTGGGAGTTTGTTTGTGGCGGTGAAAGGCGAGCGGGTGGATGGGCATCAATTTGTGCCGATGGCGCTGAGCAGAGGCGCCGGGGGTGTGGTTGCACAGCACTCAATGGAGACAGGAACGATCCCTTTTGTCTGCGTTGAGGACTCGCGAAGAGCGTTGGGCCTTCTGGGGAGCCGGTTCTATGGAGATCCATCGTCGCGGTTGCGGATGGTTGGCGTGACGGGAACGAACGGGAAGACCACGACAACATATGTCTGCAAAGCATTCTTGGAAGCGATCAGTGCTCGGGTGGGGGTGATCGGCACGGTTGCCTATCAAATTGGGGACACCGTCACTCCTGCGGCACATACGACTCCCGGAGCGCTTGAGCTCCAGCAGTTGCTCGCACGCATGGTGACTTACGGATGCACGGCGGCTGTGATGGAAGTTTCCTCACATGCCTTGGCCCAGGATCGTACGAGTGGGTGTGAATATGATGTAGCGGTTTTTTCCAATCTGACACAGGACCATCTCGATTTTCACGGGACGATGGAAGCCTACTTTCAGGCAAAGTTGCGACTGTTTACCGGACTGGCCAATGGCCATAAAGCGAATAAACGGGCGATCGTTAATATTGATGATTCCTATGGCCCACGTATCGTTGAGAGTTGTCCCGTGCCAGTGTGGACATATGCCCTCAAGGCCAAAGCCGACCTACGTGCGGAAGATGTACGACTTTCCCTTCAGGGGACGGGGTTTACCGCAGTGACTCCATTGGGGAATTTTCGAATCGAGAGTCACCTTGTGGGCGAACACAACGTTTACAATCTGCTGGCGGCCATTGGGGTTGCCCTTCATGAAGGGGCAACGCCTGATCAAATTCATCACGCCGTCACTCGAGTCACGAATGTGCCTGGCCGGTTTGAGCGAGTGATGATGGGCCAACCGTTCACGGTTGTGGTCGATTATGCTCACACTGAGGATGCATTGAATCGACTACTGCTGGCGGCCGAAGTCGTGAAGGCAGGACGAATCATCACGGTATTTGGCTGTGGCGGGGATCGTGATCGGGGGAAGCGGCCAAAGATGGGGGAAGCAGCTGTGCGTTCCAGTGATGTTGTGATTCTCACCTCGGACAATCCAAGAACGGAAGATCCGTACGCGATTCTAGAGCAAGTGGAGCAAGGGGTGGTAAAGGCCTTGCAACAACGGCCTCACGTGCAGTATCGCAAGATCGCTGATCGGCGGGAAGCAATTGAGACGGCCGTACGAGAAGCGCAAGCCGCGGATATCGTCCTGATCGCCGGAAAGGGGCATGAGGATTATCAGATCATCGGCACAACGAAGCATCACTTCGACGATCGCGAAGTGGCGCGCGATGCGATTGAAAGACTCAAATTTCACGCTTAACACAGGCCAGAAGAAATTGGTCGCTGCGGGGAAGTGCAGCCATGACACTCTTTTCCGGCGAAGAGGTGCGGGAGGTGATCGGAGGGCGAGTCTTACGCGGAGACGGAGCCGACTGGGGAAAACAGCGTGTCCGGCGTATCTGTCTTGATACTCGATCCCTTCGCCTAGGAGATCTCTTCGTCGCGATACGAGGCGAGCGATTCGACGGACATGATTTTATTAAAACGGCGCTCGCGCGAGGCGCAGTTGGGGCGATCGTGTGCGACTCATATGACGTCTCACTCTGTGTTGGAGACCCTCTCTCCAGGCGAATAGGGCCGGTGATTCTTGGTGTTCCTGACCCACTGTATGCCTACCAGCAGCTGGCCGCGTATGTTCGACGTCGTTTCCACATTCCGGTTGTCGCCGTTACGGGCAGTAACGGCAAGACGACGACCAAGGAAATGGTGGCGAGTGTCATGGCGTATCGTTGGAAGATCCTCAAGACAGAGGGCAATCTCAACAATCGGTTGGGGGTTCCTCAAACGATGTTCCGCCTCAATGCACAGCATCAAGGAGCGGTCATCGAGATGGGAGTGGACAATGTCGGGCAGACGACCAGGTTGTGTGAGATCGCTGACCCGACAATTGGCATCATTACGAACATCGGACCGGATCATCTTGAGTTTTTTGGGTCCATGGACGTTTCTGCTCAAGCGAAAGCGGAGTTGCTTGATTGTCTTCCAAAAAATGGAACCGCAATCCTGAATGCCGATGACTCCTACTATGACTATCTTGCAGCACGAGCCCGATGCCGCGTGGTGTCCTTTGGGCTGTCAGCGAAGGCTGATGTTCGTGCAATGGATGTCACAACAGATAAACGCAATGGAACGATCTTTTATC
>JAMXAU010000099.1 GCA_024281365.1 Nitrospira sp. | reverse complement strand
GATTGCCCCATGGATCCTCAGGCAGCTTGGGGAGATATCCGCCGATCTTCCATTTCTTGGGAATGACTCCAACCGAAGGCTTTTCTACCAACGCTTTGAGGCCCTGTTCCGTGGTGGGATAGATGCCGTTATCCAGTTTATAGAGCTGGAGTGCTCCCTCGAGATTGCGAATCTGTACTTTAGCCGCTGTGCGCTTGGCATCATCGGTCCGGCCCATGATGCGGGGGACGACCAGTGCCGCGAGGATGGCTAAAATGGCCACGACGACCATGATTTCAATGAAGGTAAAGCCGCGATCATCATAATAAAGAGGACAGCGTGAGGGGTGAGGGGTGAGGGGTGAGGGGTGAAGATCGGACCCCCTCTGGTTCCACCTCCACGTTATTGTCCGCTGATCGGTGGTCTGCGCTTGTTCGCTCATCGAGTGCCTCCCTAGTTCTTGCCGCTTATCACTGGTTACTCAGCCCTGTCTTTAATGGACCATCTGGCCCATCTCAAAGATGGGGAGCAGTATCGCAACGACGATGAAAAACACGATCACGCCCATCACGAGAATCATGATCGGTTCCATCAGTGAGGTCAACCGTGTAATGACTCGTTCAACTTCGCCGTCATAGATGTGGCTCACCCGGCGCAACATCTCCTCCATTTCACCGCTTTTTTCTCCGACCGCGATCATGTGTGTGACGAGGGCGGGGAATTCCCCGCTCCGCTTCAATGGATCGGCAATCGTTTCCCCCTCGCGGATATTCTGTCTGGCGGATTCGACTGTTTCCTCGAGCACCCGATTGTTCATGACCCGCTTGGAGACATCCAAGGCATCGAGCAACTGCACGCCGCTCGCCAACATTGTGGACAACGTGCTCGTCAGTCTGGAGATGGAGACCATCCGTGCGACGTCTCCGATCAACGGGAGTTTCAATGTCAGGCGGTCCACCACCATGTGGCCTCGTTCCGTGCGGATAAATCGTCGAACTCCGTAGATGCCGGCGAGCACCAGTCCGATCAACACCATCCAATAGTCAGAGAAAAACTGACTGGTGGACATGAGGGCAACGGTCGGCCATGGCAAGGCCTGTTTTTGTTGGGCAAAGACCTGCGTGATCTTGGGAACGACAAAGGTAATGAGGAAAAATAGGATGATGGTTCCGATGACCAACATGATCACCGGGTAGAGCATCGCGTTGGTAACTTTGGTTCGGAGGGCTTGCTGTTTTTCCAGAAACTCCGCCAGTCTGAATAAAATCTGATCGAGTGCCCCGCTCGCTTCACCGGCTCGCACCATATGGACATAGATGGGGGAAAAATCCTTGTCGTAGGTTTCCAGGACCGCGCTCAACGCTTTTCCACCACGAACTTGCTCTCGGATGTCGGCGAGGAGGGACTTGATCGGTTTCTTTTCGGCCTGATCGACGAGCACGCCAAGGGCATCGACCAGCGGCAAACCGGCGACGAGCAGCGTGGCAAACTGCCTGGTGAGCAGGGATAAATCGTTGGCGCTGAGCACCGATGTTCGGCCGACGATCCGCGAGGATTTGATGCGGGTTGTGGCTGGTGCTCGACCGGACGTCTGTCCCTGCTCTACGACGTCGGTTGGGTAGACACCTTCTTTGCGAAGTTTCAACCGGGCGACTTTGACGTTTTCAGCGTCGATGATTCCGGTCGCGGTTCCCCCGTCGCTCCGGTAGCCTTGATACTGATACACAGGCACGCTACTGTACTCCTACGTGAGGCGTCATTCGTGAATCGTCTCTCGTCTTTCCACGCAGGACTCGCGGGACAGGCGAGAAAAGCGTACCTGGCAGGATGTTTTATCTTCGTGCGTCCCGCCTGTCGTGCTTGTCTCGCTCACGTTTCACGTCGTCTACTCGACGTCGATTTCTTGTTGGGTGATCCGCATGACTTCTTCCAATGTGGTGTGGCCCTGGATGACTCGCTCCGCACCTTCTTGCTTCAATGTCACCATGCCTTTTGCGATCGCTGTCTGTTTGATGGCCGTCGAGTCTGCTTTGCCACCGATGAGTCGTCGAATGTCATCGTCCAGCACCATCAGCTCAAAAATGCCGGTACGTCCGCGATAGCCGGTCTGGGAACAGGCGGCGCAGCCGGCTCCTCGATACAGTGTCACCGCAGAACCAGGCGGCAAGTCCAGCCGACTCAGTTCCTCTTCACTGGCCCGATAGGGACGCTTGCAGTCGGGACAAATCCGTCTGAGTAACCGTTGGGCTAGGACTGCGACGACCGATGAGGCGACCAGAAAGGGCTCGATCCCCATGTCGATAAGGCGTGTGGCGGCGCTCGCGGCGTCGTTTGTATGGAGCGTTGAGAAGACCAAATGTCCGGTGAGTGACGCGTGGATGGCGATCTCCGCCGTTTCACGGTCGCGGATTTCTCCGATCATGATCACATCGGGATCTTGTCGAAGAATCGACCGTAGCCCGGCGGCAAACGTCAGATTGATTTTCGGGTTGACCTGCATTTGTCCGACGCCGAGGAGCTGATATTCGACCGGATCCTCAACGGTGATAATGTTCTTGTCCGGCGAGTTAATATGGGTCAGTGCGGCATACAGGGTGGTCGTTTTCCCGCTTCCCGTCGGGCCGGTGACGAGCATGATCCCGTGTGCGAGTTGGATGAGTTGGTGAATGACTGTCAGGCGTTCTTTCGAAAACCCCATTTCGGAGAGATTGAGTAGACGATTTTCTTTTTCGAGCAACCGCAGCACGACCCGCTCGCCGTGAGAGGTGGGGAGGACAGACACGCGGAGATCGACGTCCTTCCCGGCGGTTCGAATCGCGAATCGGCCGTCCTGCGGCAGGCGTTTCTCGGCGATGTTCAGACCCGCCATGATCTTGAGGCGCGCGATGATGCTGGGCTGCAAATGTTTGGGTGGTGTGAGGACCGGATAGAGGACGCCGTCGATCCGATAGCGGATGACCAGCCCCCGTTCAAACGATTCGAAGTGGATATCACTGGCCCGTTGCCGAACGGCTTGAAAGAGGACGGAGTTGACCAGTCGGATGATCGGGGCTTCGTCGGTCGCATCGAGCAGGTCTTGCGGTTCGTCGAGCTCGTGGGCCAACTGGTCCAGGCTTTCGTTCGCTGCGATATCCTCCATCACTTCCTCGGCGCCTGCCGGATTCGCAATGTCGTCGTAGGCTCGATTGAGCCTCGCGAGAAGCGCGACAGTGCTGGTCAGGACCGGCGCGATTGGTTTCCCCAACAGCAAGCGAAGATCATCCAGGGCGACGGTTTCCAACGGATCGGTCGCTGCCGTGAGGATGGCTCCGTTTTCGTCACGCAGCGGCAGAACCCGGTATCGTCGGCAAAAGGCGATCGGCACCCTTTTGATGACCTCGTGATCGACATGGGTGGTGTCGAGATGGGGAACCCAGGTCATGTCGAATTGCTGGGCCAGCGCTTCCAGCACCTGTTCTTCCCGCAGGGCGCGCAAGTGCAGCAATACGTCTCCTAACCGTCCGCCTTTTTCCTGCTGGTAGGCGAGGGCCTCCTCAAGTTTTAATTCCGGGAGGTGAAACTTCGCTCTGAGAATTTCACCCAGGCGTGGTCGCGTCACGCTGACAGTGGGTTGTTGCGGCTCGTCTTGTTCAGACACTGGTTCCCTGACCTCTAACCCGTAACGGACTGGAATGGGGGATTACTATTGAGTCTCTCTACCTTTTCCAGCGTAAAGATACTCTCCCTGATCACGCCCTGGCAAGAACATGGCGAAATTATCACGCAAAATCGAGACCTTGGACAATGGTGGGATCAGCGGAGCTCGTACGTGATGGTGGAACGCTGGTTGTTCCGGACCAGATCGAGTTTGACCGTTTGTTCGTTCTTGAGTTGCTGAAGCAAGTTCAACATGGTACTCGGATCTCGAATATCAACTCCATTGACCCGTTGCAGCACGTCCCCAGTCTGGACTCCGATTTTCTCATAAAAACTGGTAGGTGCAATGTAGTCCAGACGAAATCCATTGATAGCGCCGTTCACCGTGTTTGGTACGGCTCTCGCCTGCGAAAGGAGTTTCGGCAGATCGTTCATGGCCTGTTCCACTTCACGGCGATCCACCACTTTGCGAAGCGGTGCTATCGGGGCGGGACCCGCCTGAGGGTTGGGAGCGGTGCCGGTAGCACCGGTCAGTGCGGCCTGACCTTCTGAGATCGCCAATCCCAACAACTCTTCGACATTGCCCTGACGGATGACGATCCCGTTTCGACGGATCTCGCTGACTTCACCAAGGTCGAGCACGGACTCATGCAGGTGATACAACGATTGCTGTTTGGACGAGAGGTCTTCAACGATGGCAAAGACGCCCCGTTCGTCACCGAGTACCGTGCCGATCAAGCGAAGCCTCCCTGCCAGCCCGAGAGACGCTCGAACCACTGGGCCGTTGGAACCTCGTCGTCCGGACGGCGTGACACCGCTTGATCCATTCTCAGTCGGCGGCGGAAGCACAAAGAGGCCGCTGGCACGAATCTGCTCCATGGCTTGCGTCGGAGAATAAGATGCGAGCAACGGCGTGCCCGCCGAGGCGTCACTTCCGGATCCCGCAGCCCGTTCTGGGATAACGTACAGCGTATCAGCCACAAACGCATTGATGGTATGCGCGACGAGGAGACCGGAGGCCATGAGGGTCAGGAACAACCAGATCCGCCGCACATGTTGAGGAGCCACAGTTGCCACAGTATTGTCTCTCTGCTCTTGTTATAGAGTATGGTACCTGGTCTCTCTCATTCGCCGCAAGATTCTTTTCTTAACGATCTGTTTACATGCTTTCACTAGACAAGTCGATCGAAGCACGTAATAATCCGCTCTCGCGTTCTTGCTCAAGGAGACCACACACGTGAAAAAAGCATTGATCACCGGCATTACCGGTCAAGACGGGTCCTATCTGTCGGAATTTCTCCTCGCGCGAGGATACGAAGTCTATGGCATCATTCGTCGCTCCAGCTCGTTCAATACGGGGCGTATCGACCCGATTTATGAGGATCCGCATGTGCCGCATCGGCGGCTCCATTTGGTCTACGGCGATCTGAATGATGCCAGTTCCCTGAATCGGATCTTGCGTACAGTCCAGCCTGATGAAATTTATAACCTTGGCGCCCAGAGTCACGTCCGCGTCAGTTTCGATATTCCCGAATATACAGGCGAGATCACAGGACTCGGCACGATTCGTCTCCTGGAGGCCATTCGGGAGTCAGGACTCAAGCCGAAGTTCTACCAGGCCTCGTCCAGCGAGATGTTCGGCAAGGTGCTGGAGGTGCCGCAAAAGGAAACCACTCCGTTTTATCCACGAAGTCCCTACGGGGCCGCGAAGGTCTACTCCTACTGGATCACCGTCAACTACCGCGAGGCCTACAACCTGTTTGCATGCAACGGCATTTTGTTCAATCACGAATCGCCGCGCCGCGGAGAAACCTTTGTCACAAGGAAAATCACCAAAGCGGCTGCCCGGATCAAGCTCGGCATCCAACAGGATGTGTTTCTCGGCAATCTCGATGCGAAGCGCGACTGGGGCTATGCCGGGGACTATGTCGAGGCGATGTGGATGATGCTGCAGGCTCCGACGCCGGAAGACTATGTCATTGCTACAGGGGAGACTCACACGGTCAAGGAAATGCTTGAACTGGCCTTTGATCGTCTGCAACTCGATTGGAAGAAACACGTGAAGATCGATGCCAAATACTATCGTCCGACGGAAGTGGATCTCCTTATCGGGGATGCGAGCAAGGCGAAGAAACAACTCGGCTGGCAGCCCAAGGTGCGCTTTGAAGAGTTGGTCGCTATGATGGTGGATGCGGATTTGGCCTTAGAAAGAGAGCGCTTGGATGGGACCAGGAAGAGAGGTTGAGGTTGGAGGTTGCAGGAGAAAGAGGGGGCGTCAGTTCCAGGATACATCTTTCCGTTTGAGAAGCTTGACGTAGGGCGGGAGTCTGTTGATCTTGCGGATTTCGTTCTGGGGCTCCTGGAACATGTACCTCAAGGTAGACATTTGCGTTTGCTCTCTCAAATGGAAGGGGCGGTGACATCCGTTGCGCAAAATATCGCTGAAGGGAAAGGTCGCCAACACAGAAAAGAATTCCTGCAGTATCTGAGTATTGCCCAGGGATCTCTCTATGAAACCGTTACATTGAACGAAGTATTTGGCAAGCGACTGATCTTTTCTGAAGCTGAGTCAGTGACTATTCGGCTCCGAGCCGAAAGGCTTGATCGCAAGCTCAATGGGCTCATGAATGCCATCCGAGGAAAGGGTCGTCACGGGGGATAAGGCCTGCGTCCTCAATTTAGGAAACCTCAAACCTCTATCCTCCAACCTCAAACTATTATGATGTCGTTCTGGTCCGATCAACGTGTAGTGGTCACGGGGGGAGCTGGGTTTTTGGGCTCATTCGTCGTCGAGCAGTTGCGCGCCAAAGGCTGTGCTGAGATTGTTGTCCCGCGAAGTCGAGACTACGATTTGGTGCAGATGGACGCTGTTCAGCAACTCTACAGCGATGCCAAGCCGGATCTGGTGATCCATTTGGCGGCACGCGTCGGCGGGATCGGGGCGAACCAGGCCAACCCGGGACGATTCTTCTATGACAATCTCATGATGGGAACGCAGCTGATTGAGGTCGGCCGTCAACGGGGGCTGAAGAAATTTGTGGCGCTCGGCACCATTTGTGCCTATCCCAAGTTCGCTCCCATCCCTTTTAAGGAAGACGATATCTGGAACGGCTATCCCGAAGAAACCAACGCACCGTACGGCCTGGCGAAGAAAATGATGTTGGCGCAATCGCAAGCGTATCGTGATCAATACGGATTTAACTCGATCGTCCTCTTTCCGGTGAATCTGTACGGCCCGCGAGACAACTTTGATTTACAGACGTCCCATGTGATTCCGGCCTTGATCCGAAAATGCGTTTCGGCGAAGGAGGAGGGGCGCACGGCGATTACCCTGTGGGGAGACGGATCACCGACCAGAGAATTCCTGTATGTGGAGGATGCCGCCGAAGGGATTCTCCTCGCGACGGAGCATTATGACGGAAATCTGCCGGTCAATCTGGGAACAGGAGAGGAAATTGCGATTCGTGACCTCGCCACATTGATTGCGGCTGAAGTCGGGTTCGGCGGTCAGATTCAGTGGGATGCCACGAAGCCGAACGGCCAACCTCGCCGCTGCCTTGATGTGAGCCGCGCCAAGCAGCTGTTTGGATTTCAAGCCAAGCATGGGCTGAGCGATGGAGTGAAGAAAACCGTCCAATGGTTTCAATCCAATAGCCAGTCGATCCGCGAAGTGCACTTCTGAAAGTTCTCGTCCTGGGGTGAATCGTTTCCTCGATGATCACGTCCGCTGGTCCGGAAATACTATACAGTTGCCCTGAGCGTGGAGAGTGATTACCATCACGTAAATTACGTGACTAGCCCGCATTATTCATGACGGTTCGTCGCGAAATCGCCAAGCCGCGTCGTGAGACCGGCGCGCGGAGCCCGGAGAACCTGAGGCGTACTCGTGCAGTACGTCGAGGGGCCCAGGGGCGAGCCCGCAGGCCAGGTCCGTCGCAACAGCGGATTGGCGATTGCAGCAGAAGTGTTCATGAGTAATGCGAGCTACCTCACTGCACAATGAGGTGTTGAGTGAAGCGTATTGATATCATTGCGGGGGCACGTCCCAATTTCATGAAAATCGCGCCGATCATTGAGGCGCTCAAGGCCGCTCAATCTCGTGGAGGGCAGCTCCGGTACCGATTGATCCACACCGGTCAGCACTATGACCGAGCGATGTCCGGCAGTTTTTTTGAAGAACTTGGGATTCCTGATCCGGACATCAATCTCGAGGTGGGATCGGGGACGCAAGCTGAACAAACAGCCGGGATTATGGTCGGGTATGAAAGGGTTCTACTGAAGGAGAAGAGCAATCTCTGCTTGGTCGTCGGTGATGTGACATCGACCATGGCCTGTTCCATCGTTGCCCGCAAATTAGGTGTGCCGGTGGCCCACGTCGAAGGTGGGATTCGATCCGGTGATTGGACCATGCCGGAAGAGATCAACCGAGTGGTGACCGACTCGATCAGCAATTGGTTTTTCACGACGAGTGAAACGGCCAATGAGAATCTTCGGCATGCCGGTGCCACGGAGGACCGAATCTTCTTCGTCGGCAATACCATGATCGATACGTTGCTCAAGAATCTGCCACGATTGACCCCTCCGGCGTGCTGGCAGTCGCTTAAGCTGGAGCCGCAACGCTACTTTGTCATCACGCTGCATCGACCTGCGAACGTCGATGGAGAACAACAGCTGCTCAGGTTGTTGCACGCGATCGCAGAAGGTACACAAGGCTTGCCGGTAATCTTTCCTGTCCATCCCAGAACAGCCAAGAATCTGCGAGAGGGGGGACAGAAACCTCCCTCCATGCACTATATCGATCCACTCGGCTACCTCGAGTTCAATTACCTTGTTAAGCATGCCAAAGGCGTCATTACTGATTCCGGCGGGATTACCGAGGAGACCACGGTATTGGGCGTGCCCTGCCTGACGCTGCGCGATAACACCGAGCGGCCTGAAACGGTCACGATCGGCACGAACGAGCTCATCGGGACTGATCCGAGCAAGCTTCCTCCCGCACTCGCGCGATTGATGGCAGGACAGTGGAAAAGAGGGGCAATCCCGCCGCTGTGGGATGGGAAGGCCGCGGAGCGGATCGTGGAGCAGCTAGAAAGATT
>JAMXAU010000098.1 GCA_024281365.1 Nitrospira sp. | reverse complement strand
AATCCTTCGTACCCTGGTCCACGGCCATCGCCATTTCTCTCCGAGTCATGGGCATCGTAGCCTTAGACAACTTACTCTCGCTGCGTAGCCAACACAAGCCCAGCCTCGGCCGGCGTGCCGTACGTTCGGCGGATGATACGCTCGCCCTGCCCCGTACTATTCATGCCGTGATAAGGCTCCCCGGTTCACGTCGGACAACAGCCAGTCCACAGCCCCGGTCAGGGAGGCTTCAACTCTGTCCGGAATCAGATGAGTGTCCGTCAAACCTTCCAACTCTTGCCATCGGGTTACCCCGGTGGTCACTAGAACACTTCGTGCTCCCACCCGTTTGGCCAATTCGATATCACGCAGATGATCGCCGATCACATACGACCGCTCCGGATCCACCCCCAGTTCTTGGATCGCCTGGTCAATCATCCCACGGTTCGGCTTTCGACACCCACACCCGTCATCCGGATGATGGGGGCAGAAGTAGATACCGTCCAACGTCGCGCCGGCTTGACCGAGCAAATGCCTGAGCTTCTTGTGGATGGCCTCAAGATTGTGGCGAGAGAGGAGTCCCCGCGCGATCCCCGATTGATTCGTTATCAGGATCAATCGAGCACCGGCCAGTTTCAATCGTGCGAGCGCCTCCGCCACCCCGGGAAACAATTCAAACTGATCCGGGGATTTGATATACCCAGGATCCGGATTGAGCGTGCCATCACGATCCAGAAAGATGGTGTAGCCTTCCAGGACCCTGTCAGGTGTGAGGCGTAAGGCGTGAGGCGCAGATGAGTTTTTCTCCCCTTGCCCCTCACCCTTAACGCTTAACCCGTTCAGTTGTTGTACCGCTACCTCGTACACTCGATCGGTTGAGATGCGAGTCATGCACCGGTGATCGATGGGGCATTCCCGAAGCAGGCAGGGGGCACAATCAATCACCTCTCGAACAACCGACTGCTCCTGACCATAGGGAGCCGTCGTACGCGAATCTGTCGGACCGAACACGGCAACGACCGGCACTCCGCACGCAGCCGCCACATGCATCGGCCCCGTATCATTCGTGACGAGGATGCGACATCGCTTCACCGCTGCCATCAATTCGCGAATCGTCGTGGCGCCGGACAACACCACCGATGGTCCATTGATCCGAGAGGCGATGTCCTCCCCCAAAGACTCTTCGCCCTTCGCCCCAAGAATAGCCACGACTACCGCTTTGCCCTCATCACGCTCTACCTGTTCTGCAAGCCTGCGCGCGACTTCAGCAAACCGCTCAGGCAACCATCGCTTCGCGCTGCCATAGGTCGACCCAGGATTAATACCGATCACGATATCCGATGAACCACTTCCCAGAGCCGTGAGCCTCGTATCCATGGCCTGACTCTCTTCTGAGGTTACCGAGAGTGTCGGGAATGGAGCACTGCCGGGCAGACCCAACGGTTTCAATAAATTCCAGTAATACTCGACTTGATGAACGGATTGGCTACGTTCAGGCACAGCAACAGGCGTGGTCAGGAAGAACACACGTCCATCAGTTGCATACCCATACCGCTGCGGAATGCCGGCAAGCCACGCAATAAACGCGGCCTCGAAGGCGTTCTGAAACAACACCGCGAGATCGAAGCCATGACGCCGCAACAGGCCGGCGAGCGCCCATTTCCCAGAAAGCCCGGCATGAGCCCCCCTGTCCTCATAGACCAGTACCCGATTCAGTTCTGGAGCCGCACGGAACAGCTCGGCAACCGTTGATTTGGCCAACATCGTGATGTCCGCTTCCGGAAAAAGCGACCTGAGGCCTCGAAGGGCAGGCTCGCACATCACGGCATCGCCGATCCAATTCGGCGCCCGCAGCAAGATGTTTCGAGGCTGCTCCTTAAGCATGACGCTCCGATGGGCTGCTTCGCGATAGCGCCTCATCCATCAAGCGGGACAACCGATCTTCTCCTCGAACCACGTCTGTTTCAAGACGAAGCATCCACCAAGCATCATTGACACTGAGCAGGGACGCCAGTTTCCCGCCATCCTTTTCAGTCGTCAAGACGATGTCACTCCCGCTCCCCTGTACCTCGGTACGAACCGCCTCAACCTCACGAAGACTGTAGCGATGATGATCTTCAAACATGGTTTCGCCCACGATCTCGATTCCGACAGATTCAGCCGATCGTCGAAAGGAGAGACTATTGCCGATTCCGCTCACCAACCAAGCCTTTTTTCCCTCCCCCCATTCAATTGACTGCGACGCTCCCGACCTGATCGCGATGAAAGACTCCGGCCGAAACACCACTTCAATGGCATCGTCGGAGAGACAAGGCATCGTGCGTAATCGGCTCCGAACGGCATCGACGTCGTGGCGAGAATCGGCTCGCGTGATCACAACCGCGCTCGCCCGATCCAACCCATGCAACGGCTCTCGCAATCTTCCGGCCGGGAGCAGTGCGTCGAGTCCGACCGCATCAGTGGCATCAAGCAGTACTAAATCCACGTCTCGATGAAGCGCGAGATGCTGAAACCCATCATCCAAAATCATACAATCGACTGGATGTCGCTCTAAGACCCAGCGACCGAGTGCCACACGGTTTGCGCCCACCGCCACGACGGTGTGGGGACAGCGCTGAGCCATTAAGAACGGTTCATCCCCCGATTCCGATGAATCGGACAAGAGGTGCACTCCATCCGATACCAAAACATGCGGTGCGTGACTCGTCCGCTTATAGCCTCGGCTCAAGATCGCGACTCGCCGTCCCTTCGCCATTAATCGTTGAGCGAGAAAAATAACGAACGGGGTCTTTCCTGTTCCTCCGACCGTCAGGTTTCCCACGCTAATGACCGGACAAGGCAACCGTGTGGTGAGCAACCAACCATGCCGATAACACCATCGCCGAATGTGGGCGATGAGACCGTACAATCCAGCCACCCAGTACAGCCCTGTACGGACCGGTTGTCCTGGTGACAAAAATGACATATCAGGGTTTGACCACCAGAGGCCCTGCCTCTTTTACCACAGAGTGGCTGGGGTACAAGGGGGCAGGACGGAGACAGCGTTCTATCTGTTCCACACTCCGCATGAGGGCACCTTGGTTGTCACACACCACCTGCTTCGCCACCTGGCCATCTCGATTCCGTCTGTCAGGATGCCGTATCCATTCCTCAATCGAGACGACGAGGTCCTCCACTCCCATCACCCGACGCCCTCCTCCGGATTCTGACAAGAGTGTCGCAATCTCGGCACAATGGTCTGTATAGGGTCCAAACATCACCGGAGTCCCCCACACGGCAGGTTCAAGCAAATTGTGCCCTCCGACGGGAACCAGCGTCCCACCCACATACGCCACGACGGCTTCCCGATACGCACGGGACAATTCTCCTCGCGTGTCCAAGATAATGACGCGCGGGCCGGTGAGTGTTTCTTGGAGACGGCTCTTACGCTGCACCACAAATCCAGCCGCGTGAAGCATTCTCTCAACTGATCGGCTCGCTCGATATGGCGAGGAGCGAGCATGACACCATCGAAGGAAATGACTTCGCGATTGTTTCATAGGCTGAGACCAAGAGTTCTTCTTCTCCGGCATGGGTGCTGCCGGTGAGAATCAGCTGCTCGTGCTCGTTGAGCCCAAGGCTCCGGCGCTGCGACTCGTCAGGCTGAACAGAACGTAACGGCTGATCAAACTTGATATTGCCGGTCACTTGTACACGTTCTGGGTTCCGCCCTGAACGTGACAATCCGCTGTCGATCACGATCAGATTGCATCAGGCAGAGTGCTAACGTAGCGAGCACCGAACGCCAGAAGGAACAAATGCCAAGAATGTTTTGCCGGCCAAATGATCTCGAGACGATAACCGCCCATTCACGAGCACCGACGGCACCCCGTGCTCACGCAAGGTCCACAAGAGATTGGGCCACAGTTCCGTTTCAACGAAGAGATAGAGAGCTGGCTTCACACGGCCGACCATCCGAGCCACCGCCCATGGGAAATCGAGCGGAGCATAGCAATGTTCGTCATGCTGCCGAGCCGCTGTTCAACCGCCTCCCGGTTTCGGTCACAGTCGAGACCAGGTACCGGAATTCCCGGATGCCGCTGATAAGGCCTTCACCAGGGGCGCCACTGCCACCACTTCCCCCAACGACACCGCATGCACCCATATGACCGGTCTAGCTGTCTGGGCGTTTTCAGCTGCAGGAAGGCGCCACCCCATTCTTTGGGAAAAACCCGGGCGGCAACGAGGCTTGGCCCACAGCACCCCAATAACCACGGGAGCAGCGATCAGCAGGCCAATGTTATAGAGCAGCTTCCACATGGGAACGAAGTTTGACCTAAGAGGTAAAAGGTGAAACGTGCCGCAAAGTTTCCGAGCCTCCTACGCTTCACGTCTCACTTTTCACGTTTCACTTCTTCTTCTGCCTGATCAGTCAAACGGTTGAGCACCGTCTCGAGCTCCAGGCGGATGGCTTCAAGCCTCGCATCATCGGCTTCACGTGGGACCCAGAGCGGGGACCCAAAGAGGAAGAGGCCCCTGGAGAACGGATACGGGATCATGTAGCGATCCCAGCTCGCAAAGAGTTTTTTTTTGAGCAGGCAAACACCATGGGCACGATAGGAAGCCCGGTCGCCTTGGCCAACTGCACCACCCCAAGCTTGGCTACCTGGCGCGGTCCCTTTGGACCATCCGGTGTTACGCCAAGATCCCAACCTGACCGTCCCAACTTGATCAACGCCCGCAAGGCGGTCGCCCCGCCCCTCGTACTGGACCCACGCACAGTCTGATGCCCGAATCGTGCAATGATCCGTGCGATAATCTCCCCGTCGCCATGCTGACTGATCAGCATCTGAGTACCGGCACCACGATACCCGTGCAGCATCATCAGCTGCTGCGCATGCCAGAACGCTAAAATCGCGTGGCGTCCTTCACGATACAACGCATCGACCGCTTCGTGGCCGCGAGTCTCGCACCGCATCGTACGAGCCACTCCTCGAATAAGGGCCGCCCCCAAAGGAGGCAGCACAGAAAGCTTCAACCATTTGACGAGAGGCGAATGTTTCATCGAGTCAGTGCGTCACTTCTTCGGATTGAAACTGCAAGGCATGGAGCCGCGCATAGGCTCCACCTTTCCTGAAGAGTCCCTCATGTTCTGAATCTCGAACAACATGCTGCGTTCCAAGACCACAATGCGATCGGCATTTTGGATCGTGGAGAGTCGATGCGCAATCACCAAGGTCGTCCGATTCTTCATCAAATTCGCAAGCGCTAATTGCACGATCCGCTCGGACTCCGTATCCAATGCGGAGGTAGCCTCATCCAAAATCAACAGCGGCGGGTCACGAAGAATGGCGCGCGCAATGGCCAAACGTTGGCGCTCGCCTCCGGATAACTTGAGCCCACGCTCTCCAATGATCGATTGATAGCCCTCCGGGAGACGAAGAATGAAATCCTGGGCATAGGCCAGTTTGGCAGCCTGCTCCACATCGGCCTGGCTCGCACCAGTCCGCCCGAACGCAATGTTCCGTTGGATGGTATCATCGAACAAGACGATCTCTTGCGAGACGATACCAATGTGTGCGCGCAGCGAGTGCAGCTCATACGACGCCAACGGAAGGCCATCAATGAGGACACGCCCAGCGGTGGGCTCATAAAACCGAGGCAGCAAACTCACCAACGAAGTCTTTCCACTCCCACTGCTTCCCACGAGTGCAATCACTTCACCCGGCTTGATGACCAGATCAATATCGGTGAGGGCAGAGACCGTGTGGTTCTCATAGCGTAATGACACGCCCTGAAACTCAATGGCTTGCTTGATACCCATCAATGGAGCGGTGCCATGATCGTGAGCCTGCTCCGTGTTCATGTCCAACACATCAAACACGCGTTCCGCTGCCGCCAGCGCCTGCTGGATCAAATTATTGGATCCGGATAACTTTCGAATCGGCGTATAGGCTAATATCATGGCCGCCATGAACGAAAAGAACGCACCGGGAGTCATCGTTCCGCTGATCACGAGATACCCGCCGTACCAGATCAGTGTGGCGACGCTGATCACGCCGATGATTTCCATGTGGGAATGGCCGATCGCCCACACTTGATTCGTTTTTAACGTCGTGGAGAGATAGGCCCGGTTCCGTGCTCGGAATCGCTCCCCTTCCGCATCCTCACGGCCAAAGGCCTTCACGACTCGGATACCTGCAAAGATTTCTTGCAGCGTCGACGACATGTCACCCATTTGCTCTTGTCCACTGGCGGCGAGTTTCTTCAACCGCTTGCCCATGACGAATCGTCAGGCCAGCCAGCCGGTAGCACCATGAGGAATACGGCCGGCCATCTTCAGAATCCCGAGAATGACACCCACCATGGCGAGAAACGTGAGCCCGTTTTGAAAGATGTCTTTGACGACATTTGATGCCGCATTCGCCATCAATCCCACGTCATTGACGACTCGGGAGACCAAGCGACCGGAAGTATTCGAATCATGAAACCCAACCGGCAACCGCATGAGCCGCTGAAACAACTCTTGGCGAATATCGGCTACCACCTGATTGCCGACATAGGCCATGAGATAGTTCACCCCATAACTGAATACCGCCTTCACGGCCGCGACCCCTAACAGCGCTAGGGGCAATACCAACAGCAATCGTTCATTTTTTTCAATAAAGATGCCGTCAAGGACCGGGCGGGCCAGCCATGCATACACCCCCGTGGAGAGTGCCACGAGGCCGGAGCAGACAAACCCGCTTGCAAATCTCACCCGATACGGGCGGACATACTGCATCAGCCGTTTAAACCGCTCTAGGCCTGACATACTGCCAACACCTTCTCCGCTGCTCTGGCTGACGCTCCGGTGCACCTAACGTGTCTCGCACTTCTGCCAAGCTCCGCTTCATGTCAGCATAGGCTATTGGATCTTCCAAGATCCGCAACGCCTCCTCGTAGAGCCGCTGACCGGTGGCCTCATGCTGCACCAACTCCGGTACGACGGATCGACCTGCGACCAAATTCACAAGCCCAATCCATTTGACTCGTTTGAAGAAGCTCGCGATCCACCATTCCAGTGCACTGATTTGATACAGCAGCACCATGGGAGTCCCTACCACGGCTGCTTGCAATATTGCCGTACCGGACTTGACCAATGCAAAATCCGAGACCGCCAGCACTTCGCTGGTCTGCTCTTTCATCACGGTGATCGGCACTCGGTTCCCTTCGAGAAACGCCGGCAACAATTATCCTGGATTGTGGAGGCTTGTGCCAGGAGAAACTTCGTTCCCGGCGTCGTCGTGCCAATCCCCCTGCCCTAGCAGGATTGGTAACAGCACTTGGGATTCATGCGACCCGGCTCCCCGGCAACAGAGCCACGACCTGCTCGTCAACGGACAGGCCCAATTTACAGCCGGAGCTCACTTCGGCCGTGGAGGCCTGCGACCGCATCCAAGATGGGATGGCCGACAAACGTACAGGGCACCCCCGCCTTGTCCCAGAGCGGTTTCTCAAAAGGGAGAATGACCAGCATGTGATCGACCCGTCTTTTGGCCCAGTAAACTCGCCATGGTCCCCAGGCCCAGATCCGCGGCGCAATATAATAAAATACGCGCAACCCAGCGCCCTTGGCGAAATAGGCGTACCGTAGATTGAGTCCAGGGTTATCCACAAAGATGACCGCATCCCATGGTTCCGACCTGAACAACCGCCGCATGAAAAAAAACCGTCGAAAGATGGCCAATAATGCCAGGGGTCCGACCATGCCCATCACGTCGAACTGCCCCATCTTGGAGATTAATCGTACACCGGCCGCCTCCATCGCTGCCCCGCCGATCCCAGCGAGCGAGACCTGGGGATCTTTGGCCCTGAGGGCCTTGGCAAGATTCGCCCCATGGAGATCACCTGAGGCTTCGCCCGTGACAATCAGAATGCGTGCCATGATGGCCTATCAAGCATGGTCGATACGATCCAGGTGTCTCGTTGAATCCAGCGGACAGTCTCTGACTCTACTCGTTCGGCTTATGCTCGAGCCGCTTCTGTTACTCAGGCATCTTCATCGCAGCGAGCACGCGATGTGCCAATTCCACTGCCGCCGCTCCATCTTCGCCAGACACGACGGACCAAGAGAGCGCACACGAACGGATGGAGGAAGCGACTCCAGCTGCAATTTGAGCGGCTCTGCGTCGCCGCCTTGAATCTCTTCCGTTGCCATCGTCGGTTTCCCACCAGACGCGACCGATCGGCGCCCGACCACTCCTTGCCGAGACTGAAAATCAATTGTGACACACCCATCGGGTTGGAATACTCGCCATTGACGCATGGCCTTGGGGGAGATCCGACTAGCGGTCAGCTGTGCAACACAGCCTTCCTTAAATTGGATGCGCGCATTGGCGATATCATTGGTCGGAGAAAGCAGAGCCCCACCCGTAGCCAAGACCGCCTCGACAGGGCCAGGGTTGCAGGAAAGCAGGAGATCAATGTCATGAATCATGAGATCAAGCACGACGTCGACGTCGGTACCTCGTTCACTATACGTGCCCAATCGATGACATTCGAACAACATCGGAGCGTGAATATGAGGTCGCATGAGCGGCATGATGGGATTGAACCGCTCACTGTGCCCCACTTGCAATGTGCATCCGTGACGGCCGGCCAATCCGACGAGGTCCTGCGCCTCATTCGGCGACACCGCGATCGGCTTTTCTATAAGAACATGTTTTTTTGCTTCGAGGCAGGCCCGTGCAACAGCATAATGACCGGAGGTAGGCACGGCAATACTGACGACCTCAACCTGTTTCAAAAACTCCGCCAGACCACGGAATGCCTGTGTCCCGAACTTCTCAGCGATGGCGGAAGCCCGTGCGCCATCTTGATCCATGACACCAACCAGCGTCGTATCCGGTGATGAGGCATAGAGACGCGCATGATGTTGCCCGAGATGTCCGACTCCAATCACACCCGCACGAAGTTTGGCCATACACCTCTTGGACTGAATAAGAGAATCTCTTGATCGATTGAGTTGGTGAATTTCAGAAATCAATAGATCAACAGATCTTCAGATTCTGAAACTTCTCCGTTGACTCAGGTCCCCGGGCTGGACTCTTCCTCACGAGCCACGCCGACAACGGCGATTCCTGCATCCTCTGCATGGCGAAGGAGCACCTCTCGATCCAGCATCACCGACCGACCTGCCTCAACGGCCAGCACGGACGCCTTGACGGAGCGCATGACCTCAATGGTTCTCGGCCCGACAGCCGGCAAATCAAATCGGAGGTCCTGTTGCGGCTTACACCGCTTCACGACGACCACTCCATCCTTGGCGAGTGCGCCTCCACGCTTGATCGCCTCATCGGTTCCTTCAACCGCCTCAACTGCTACAATTGTACGATCCTTGACGACCACGCATTGACCGATATCGAGACGTCCTGTCTCTCTGGCAACCTCCCAGCCATATCGGATATCGCCCCATTCCTTTTTTGTGGGCTGGCG
>JAMXAU010000097.1 GCA_024281365.1 Nitrospira sp. | reverse complement strand
GTATCGATCACACTTGATCGGAGTCCCGCCTACTATGACTTAACGTTGATCCTCCACCCTTCGGGTACTACACTGTCCCGCCGACATGGTTTCACCGCTCGTCAGATTCGGTACTTCGACCTGGACCTATGAGGGATGGAAGGGACAGGTCTATCTTAAGGACTATCCCAAGGGCACCTTCACCAAACGATGCCTGTCTGAGTACTGGCAGTTTTTCTATAACGGCTCACCGCTCTTTCGTACCGTCGGCAATGATTCCACGTTCTACAGGCCACCGACGAGTCAGCAGCTTCGTGCCTACCGAGACCAGATGCCTGAGTGGGTCGAGATGTGTTTCAAAGTCTGGGAAGAGATCACTGTGCCGGTTTTCGCACCGCATCCACGGTATGGAGTGAAGGCCGGCAAGACGAATCCTCGTTTCCTCGATGCGCAGCTTTTCAAAGACCTGGTGCTGACTCCGTTTCGAGAGGCCCAGTTCCAGGACTGCGCAGGCCCGTTTCTGTTTGAGTTTCAACGCCACGATTTATCAATTGCTGAATTCTGTTCCAAACTGGATAGCTTTTTCGGCGAACTTCCGGATGAATTCAAATATGCGGTGGAGATCCGTAACGCCGGCCTCCTTGGACCTGAGTATCGGAAGGTGCTGGAAGCGCACGGCGTGGCGCACATGTACAACCATTGGTCCTACATGCCTGCATTAGCGGAACAGCACAAACGGATGCAGGGGACGTTCACAGCTCCATTCACCGTTCTCCGCCTGCTCACGCCGCTCAAAATGAGTTATGCGGACGCCAAGAAACGGGCAGCGCCCTATACCAAAATTGTCGCGGAACTCCCGGAGATGAGAAGAGACACCGTGGCGCTCATTCGCCAATCGATCGCGCAGGCCAAACCGGCCTATGTGTTGGTGAACAATCGAAGTGAGGGCAATGCGCCCAAGACCATTCAAGGGCTGGTGGAGATGTTAAGAGCTGCCGGGCCATTTCGGCATGGATGAACGGTTCGATCGGCGCGGCTTTTCCCATGTGTGACATTTCCTTGCCGTATTGTAAATTCACCGACGTTGTGCGATTGGTTTTTGTCCATTCGTGACGAAATTCGACTCAAGATTAGCCAATCGGCACCGAAATAAAGAGGAGATCCCTGCGTGATTTGTATGGCCGCAGGGGCCATGCGACCAAAGACTCATCCTGGTTGATCACTCATCTGAATCCCTTCTTGATCACACCGATGACAACGCAATTCCATGGCCCAATGGTATTTGGAGCGATTACCTGCTCCCTCTTGGGTCTCGTGGGATGGTTTCATGTCCAGTTCACTGAGGTTGAGCCACCGACGCTGGATTCAAAAGACGTGTTTGTCTTCCAAGGTCTCACGGGACCGACGGAGAAGACGGTTGTCGCGCCCTCCAGTCTCTCATCTCCTCATGCCTATGCCATCGGTGGTCCGAGTCGATTAGCCCTGTTACTGACAGAGGAGCGATCAAACTGGCTGGGATTGGCGCATGGGCTGAAATCAATCGGTGTGCCGTTTGTCGTGACGCGGGACTATCAGGAGGCACTCAAACATCGGGTCATTCTGGTCTATCCAACGATTACGGGAACATCATTTTCGCGTGAGGCCATTCGCGCGTTGGCCGCCGTTCCGCGTCATGGCGGCACCTTGATTGCCACCCAGGTATTGGGTGGGGGACTCGAAGAAGTCTTTGGCTATTCGGACGTGGCGGAGGCATTGCACAATCAAGAGATCCGGTGGAATCGTGCGCATCCTCTTATGGAACGGATGACCGACCCAGCTGAATGGGCGACCAAACTAAACGGCAAGCAGGAGAATTCCGTCGGGACCTACAGCTATGGGCAGGCCAGGGGAGCGCTAGGCAGTTATCCTGACGGGTCGGTGGCTGTGACGGCGAAGGACTATGATAGGGGGCATGCCTATGCCATCGGAATCGATCTCGGCGCACTATTGTTGAAAGGCTATAACAACCGTACCGATGGGTTCACGACCAGTTTTGATAATCGATTCGATCCCACGCTAGATGTCTGGCTCCGTCTGCTGAAAGGAATGTACCAAGCCGGTGAGCCCAACGCGGTGACGATCGGTACGGTGCCGTTCGGGAAGTCGCTCTCCGTCATGTTCACACATGATGTCGATTTTACGGCGTCCATGGCGAATGCAGTTGCCTATGCAGAATTTGAACGAAGCAAGGGACTGACCGGAACTTACTTTATTCAGGCGAAATACATTCGGGATTATAACGACGACATTTTTTTCGATGAGGAAGGGGTACGACATCTTGCCAGATTGGCCGAACTCGGTATGGAGTTGGCCAGCCACACCGTTGCACACTCCGCCTCATTCAACACGTTTCCCATGGGGACGGGGCAGGAACAGTACCCCAGTTACCGTCCATTTGTGAAAACCCGCTCGAAGGCATTCGGCGCATCGATTCTTGGTGAACTGCGCGTGAGCAAGTTTCTCATCGATCGGTTAGGCGGCGGCCCTGCGATGGTTTCGTTTCGGCCCGGTGAGCTGTCGAATCCGTTCGGCCTGCCGCAAGCCTTGGTGGCAACCGGGTTTCGCTATAGTTCCGCGGCGACGGCGAACAATTCATTGACGCACTTGCCGTACCAGATGACCTATGACCGGTTGTCGGAGTCAGAAGTCGACATCTTCGAATTTCCCGTCACCATTGAAGACGAGGAATTGCCGCCGATGGGAGAACGTATCCCGCAAGCTCTAGTGTTGGCGAAACAGATTGCTCGATATGGTGGAACTGTCGTGGTGCTGATTCACCCGAACATACTCGGTCACAAGCTTGAGTTCGAGAAGCAATTTTACGAAGCGGTCAAAGACTGGGCCTGGTTCGGATCCATGCGGGAATTTGGGGACTGGTGGTCGGCTCGCAACTTGTTCCACGTAGACGTGGCCGGCAAAGCCGATCGAATGATGGTATCCATCAATGCACCACGACGAATCTCCGGTGTGACAATCGAAGTGCCGATCGGCTGGATACTCTTGCCGAAGGCGGGGGTGAGACAAGACGGGCGTACGATTATTTTGGATGTTGTTGAAGGGGCGCACAAATTACACTTCTCAGTCGATAGGTCCTACGGTGGTATGGAGTCCAGGAGCGGGGGGTCACAAACCCTCTGGGGGAAGACCGCTCTGAATTAGTCTGTTGCACCACCAAACACCCGAAGTTTTATCCATCCAGACGGCGGCGGCTCTGGTATGCCGTGTCAGTGGAGCGTTGATTCAGGGAAGGGCGTACGCGATTTAACGACGACGGTACTGAGGCCAGTTTCTGGGGCAAGGCTTGTCATGATGTGGCGGATCGTTACACCGCCGGTCGGTTCTTGAAAGAGGGGGCGAGTATTAGAGTGCTCTGCATCATTCCACGTGTTCATATGGAGTCCTTTAGCTCGTACCATTCTGTCTCTTAACTCATCCAAATTGAAATACAACAGGCCTTTTTGATGTCACAGCCCACGCATTCCCATGGCTTCTGTATAAAATAACTGTCTCCTGCAGACTAATGTACTTCTGCCGGCTCTCTCTATAAGTGTGCCCGCGCACATGGCGTGTATCCATGCACGGCAGGTGTGCCCCCACACGATAGTTTCTAGCCTTCGCTACTGCAATCGCAATGAGCGTCACATATTTGTGGGTACTATTCTTGCTCAAAATTTCTCAGGAGACCAAACCGAGGTTCTATGCAGTTGGCTGCGGCGCTCATCACGATCCTATCACCGCTGATGGGAAGTTCTCTGATCATGCTTTTGGGGTCTTCCCTTGGGGAGCGTGTGGCCAGGATCGGGATAGCCGGCATGAGTCTTTCGACAGGAGCGGCACTGTTCTCGCTTTATGCGTTAGTCCAAGGTTTCCCGCTTCATTTCGTTCTCCCAGGATTGCCTGATCTTATTGCACCACATTTGTTCATCGATCGACTCTCGGGTGTGATGATGGTGCTCGTAACCGGGGTCAGTCTGGTGATCCACGTCTATTCCAGTCGATATATGCAGGGCGATCAAGGCTACGTCCGGTTCTTCAGTCTCTTGAGCCTTTTGACCTTTGTTTTGTTGATGCTGGTCACCAGCGGGCACCTTCTCTGGTTGTTCGTCGCTTGGCATGCCGTCACCTGGCTTCTCCGAACGCTGCTCGCATTTCACAAAGATAGCCGCGCAGCCCAAGAAGCGGGACACACAACGGTACGTGTACAGATGTTGGGGGATATGGCGCTGCTGGTGGGCATTGGATTGATCTACACGACATTTGGCTCACTCGACTTGACGATTCTCTACGAGATGTGGAACAGCGGTGCGACTGGCCCAGTCCTCGGCGTGGGAACTTGGTGGGAGATTTCAGCCAATACGGTTATCACACTGATCATTGTCCTCGCCCTGCTGACAAAGTCAGCTCAGTTTCCGTTTCACATTTGGTTGTCAGGCACAATCGAGGCTCCGACACCGGTCTCCGCTATGCTGCATGCTGGAATCGTCAATGCCGGTGGGTTTCTCGTAAATAGACTAGCTCCGCTCTATGGGTCGTCGCCCACCACCCTGTATATCCTCTTCGCCATCGGTGCCTTCACGGCTTTGATCGGGGCCTTGACCATGCTGACACAGTCCAGCATTAAACGAATCTTAGTCTACAGCACGATGGGACAGATGGGGTACATGGTCATGGAATGCGGCTTAGGCGCATTTGCCTTAGCCGTCTTTCATCTCTGCGCTCATGGGCTCTTCAAGGCAACTTTGTTTCTCAATTCTGGAACCAATATCCATAAGGCAAGAGCGGAGTTCATCATGCCAAAACTGCACGCGGTTCGTACGACAGCCGGCTTTGCGCGTGAAACGTGGGTCGTCGGGTTATTCCTGACGCTGGTGATGCCGCTGGTGATTTTGTTACTTGCCCATGGTGTCATTCATATCCCGCTCTTTGAAACGCAGGGCACCATGATTTTCCTTTTCTTCGCGTGGGTCACTTCTGCTCAAGCGATTTTCAGCTTGTACCGGTTGGGTTCCCGGGCTTCATGGAAAGTGTCTGCCACGATGGTCGTGACGGTGGTGTTTGTCGGGTTCACCTATCTCTGGGCTGGAGAGTCGTTCACTCACTTTTTATATCCAGTCCCCGGGCAAGCAGTCGCGTATTTCCAGGCTGCTGCATGGCATCAAGGGTTGTTCGAGACTTTTGTTGCCGTCGCCTCACTGGCTATCGTGGCTGTCTGGGGAGTGCTGTATGCCAATGCTCACGGCATGAAGATGCCGTTCCCGGGATGGCTGGAACACCTTCATCGAAAACTGTATGTGGCCTTCCTCAATGCGCTGTATGTGGAAGATCTCCTTCGCGCACTGAACCCGTTTGCGGATCGTACGCGTTCCACGAAGTCGTATCGAATCCGGACGAGGAGCGGATCCTGTGACGATGCAGTGTGAAACAGATCGATTCACTGATGCACAACGAATGGAGCTACGCTCTTACGTCCAATTGGCGGGGGAGTGTGTTTCTCAGTATTGGCCTATGCGAACCTTTATCCACCACAATCCGCTCCATGGACTGGAGGGGATGCCGTTTGAACAGGCCGTGCAGCAGGGAGAACGGTTGTTCGGTGGAAGAGGATATTTGAGTCACGAAGAGTATCGCCGTCATTTCAGAGAAGGACGTATCACGCGTGAAGATCTTCTCGTGGCACTCGAGTCGATTACGCTGGATAAGAACATTACGTTTGCAGGCCGACCTCTTAACCATCAAGAAATTCTTGCGGCCGTCATGGTGTCCGGTCTTGCCGACTCAGATGGGGCCGGCGACCATACCGATAGCGGGCTCGGTGTCGACCGAGTGCTCACCTGGCTTCAATCTCGTCCGATGTCCACGCAAGCCCGAGGCAATCCGAGTCCTTCGGCCGAAATATCGAATCTGTCGGAACAGGAAACGCTCAGTGCTTGGTGCGATGCGACACTGGGCACCACCCTTGTCGAACGTATCAACCGGGAAATGGTGAAGTGGTGCAGCTCGTTCCTCGATGAGGGCGAGGCGGGTTGGAGCATGCCGGGGCGCGATCGGACTTTCTATCGCGCATGGAAGTTGCTCGCGGTTCATGATTTCACTTTGCGCCTCATGGGCATTACGGAAGCGGCTGCAAAGATTCGTACACTGCCTGAACGCCCGGAAGATGCCGTCCTGGAACATCTCGCGCACATGCATATTCCCAAACCAGCTTGGGAGTCCTATCTTGCGTTGCATCTGGCCGCCCTGCCGGGATGGACCGGTTATCTCAAATGGCGATCGCAGCAAACAGATCATCCCTGGCAGGCAGCGTACCCGGCAGATCTCGTAAAATACCTGGCTGTGCGGCTGTTCTATGAACGAGAGCTTGTCGATATTGCCTGTCGAGATGTGTTGGGGGTCGAGGGCCATAAGGAGGCGATCCGCCGCTTTGTCGAAGCCCATCCACACGCCTATATTCTGCGTCGAGCTTGGGTTAATCGACAGGTAGATGACCCCTTCCGGCAACAAGTTCGTCAGCTGCTGAAGGTGAAGACCCGCCATGCGCACCACAACTGGGAAGAACTCGGTCTCCGATATGAAGCCCATCGGCATACCCACCTCGGCCAACAACGCCTTCGGCGATTGGCCTCACAGCTTATGGGTCTGGCAAAGGCGCTCGCACAAGATCTGGAGGCAATCGAAACGACCGCGCCGTCGGATCTTCAGACGCTAAGCGAATGGCTGGAAAGCTTCTCATCGCGTATGCAGTCTTCAATATGGCTGAGCGCGTTTGAGGGGGGATACAGAAGGCGAATTCTCCAGGAGTTAAGTGCAAGCCCCAAACACGGGGAGACGGGGTTCTCCGTTCGTCCATCGAGAGCCCTGGCCCAGGTCGTATTCTGCATCGATGTACGAGCCGAAGTATTTCGTCGCCACCTGGAGCAGTTGGGCGGGTACGAAACATTTGGTCTTGCGGGATTCTTCGGCATCCCGCTCGACTATCAGCCCTTCGGTGCCCATCAACCGGTCGCGCACTGCCCTGTTCTGCTCAAACCCAAGAATCGAGTCTGCGAGATCCCTCGAAGTTACCACGGACTTTTGGTGGAAGAACGAAAACAAGCGGACCAGTTGACCCGCACAGCCACTGAATTGCTGCATGACTTGAAGGGCAATGTGGTGACACCCTATGTCATGGTCGAGGCGATCGGCTGGTTTTTCGGCGTTCCTCTAATAGGCAGGACGCTCTTTCCTACTTGGTATGCAAAGATCAGACGGTGGGCTCAACGTGTGTTCATGCCGTCATTGGCGACCACTCTGACGGTGGAAACACTACAACGGGAAGAGGCCGAGGAAATGGTTGCTACCGAACAGCGAGCAATCATTCGGGAGGTCGTCCGCCAGAGGTTCGCTCTCGACGGCGCCGTGCTCTCGCCGACGCTGCTTGAGAACATTAGACGAGCAGCGATTGGTAACGCCGACAGTGGTTACGGGGATATTGCGAACATACTCAGCCTGACACCTGAAGCGGAGGCGGCTTTCTATCAGGAATTGCGCGATCGGCATCGCATCAGTCCAAGGGGAGTTGCCGCGTACTTAGATCGTCTCACACACACGGGATTTTCCTCAGGCGAACAGGCCTACCTTGTTGAGGCGGCTTTACGGCTCATGGGGCTCACAGCCAATTTCGCGCGTATCGTCCTGTTCTGTGCGCACGGCAGCACCTCGCAGAACAACCCCTACGAAGCGGCGCTCGATTGCGGCGCCTGCGGTGGAAATCACGGACTGCCTAACGCTCGTACGATTGCAGCAATGGCCAATAAGCCAACCATCCGGGAACTATTGAAAAGTCGCGGTATCCTGATTCCTGCGGACACACAGTTTTTGGCGGCAGAGCATGACACGACGACTGACTGTGTCCGCATCGTCGATTTGGAAGACGTTCCGGCCACTCACCGGAAAGATCTCGAACGATTACTGCTCGATCTTGATCGAGCCGGTGAACAGGTGACATTGGAACGGGCTCAAGCCTTGGCGCCCTATACTTCACGTGATGCGCGTTCAGCTCGGCAATCAGCCAGACGGAGGAGTGAGGATTGGGCAGAAGTGAGACCTGAGTGGGGGCTCTCAAAGAATAGTTTGATTGTGATCGGCCGTCGGATCTGGACCCAACACCTGAATCTAGAAGGTCGCTCGTTTCTTCATTCGTATGACTACCGACAGGATGCGGCGGGGAAAATCCTTGAATCGATCATGACTGCCCCGCTGGTGGTCGCGCAATGGATCAATATGGAGCATTATTTTTCGTCGGTCGATAACGAGGTGTACGGAAGTGGCAGCAAGGTTTACCATAATGTCGTAGGCCGTATTGGGGTCATGACCGGAGTCTGGAGCGATCTCAGACTTGGGCTTCCGGCCCAAACCGTCCTGAATGGGTCTATGCCCTACCATGAATCTATGAGATTACTGACTATTATCGAAGGACCGAAGGAGCGAATCGATCGGGTGATCGACAAACATCCCCTCTTGGACCAGTTGATCACTCTGGGGTGGCTTACCCTGATTTCGCTTGACCCGACCGACTACCGATTCTATCGGTACGATCGCGTCAGGGGTTGGATGAAGGAAACCCAGCAGCAAGGAGGCGGCATTTATGGTTGGACTGACATTGCACCCGATGAAGGAAATCAAGATCATTGTGCAGGGCGAACATTTGAAATTTGTCACTGAGCTTTTAGACCGAACCGGCGCTACCGGCTACACCATCATCAACAACGTATCCGGTAAAGGGCATGACGGCTTTCATGAGGGGCACCTGGTGTTTGATGATACCAGCAGCCAAGTAATAGTGTTTACCGTCGTGCCTGACAGCAAGGTTGAGCCTATCTTGGCCGGGCTGGGTCCACTTTTCCATAGGCATTCCGGTGCCATGTTCGTGAGCGATGTGGCAGTCAGCCGACGAGAGCACTTTACTCCCAAATAAGGAGTGATCGGGCCAACTGATTCCACCTTAGTTTTCTCATGCCGCATGTAACGGAGGGGTTGCCAAGCCGAGGTCTTCGCCAGGTTCAGCAGAATGCACCCGACCCTGATACTCTTT
>JAMXAU010000096.1 GCA_024281365.1 Nitrospira sp. | reverse complement strand
CACCCGCACTGAAACTTCGCCCTGAGCATCAGTCCCGCCAGTAATGGCTTTGACGACGTACATCAACAAGCGGCTCTTCGTCTGCGTCAGGGCAGCAATGGTGCGATAGACGGCATCCACCGGCCCATCACCGGTTCCGGTTTGTGAGACAGACTTGCCATCGATCTCCAGTTCAACCGTGGCAGTTGGGACCTGATCCGTTCCGCTCGATACATGCAGGCCCTTTAAAACAAGACGCTCGGCCATCTTTGCCAGCTCTTCCGAGACGATCACTTCGAGATCTTCCTCGAAAATCTCCTTCTTGTGGTCGGCGAGTTTTTTAAACCGCTCGAAGGCATGATTGACCTCGGCTTCACCGAGCTTATAGCCCAACTCTTCCAACCGCTGCCGAAAGGCATGTCGCCCGGACAACTTGCCCATGACCATCTGACTCTCGACCAACCCGATCGATTCCGGACGCATGATTTCATAGGTTGCCTTTTCCTTCAGCAAGCCATCTTGATGAATGCCAGAGGTATGAGCAAAGGCATTGGCCCCAACGATCGCTTTGTTGGGCTGTACCACCATGCCGGTAATCTTGCTCACCAAGCGGCTGGTCTTCGCAATCTCTTCTGTTCTGATTCCGGTATCGGCCTGATAAAAGTCTTTCCTCGTTCGGAGACCCATCACGATTTCCTCCAACGAGGTATTCCCCGCACGTTCGCCGATACCATTAATCGTACATTCCACCTGTCCGGCCCCATTCATGATGGCCGCCAAGCTGTTCGACACCGCCACCCCCAGATCATTGTGGCAATGGACGGAAATCACGGCTTGGTTGGCATTGGGGACTTGGTCGCAAATCCCTTTGATCAGCGCACCGAATTCTTGTGGAACGGCATAACCCACGGTATCCGGAATATTCACGGTCCCGGCTCCCGCAGCGATGACCGCCTCGATCACTTCGTAAAGAAACGATGGGTCCGACCGGCTTGCATCCATCGGAGAAAATTCAACATCCTCGACATACCCCCGCGCCCGCTGGACCATCTCCACGGCCCGCTGCTTGGCCTGTTCCCTCGTCATCCGAAACTGGTGTTTGAGATGAATATCAGATGTCGACAAAAATGTATGGATCCGAACCTTTGGCGCGCCCTTTAAAGCTTCCCATGCCCGATCAATGTCCTCGGGACGAGCTCGTGCCAAGCTGCAGATCGTCGGCCCCTCAACCTCCTGGGCAATCCGTCGCACCGCTTCGAAATCACCAGGGGAGCTATAGGCAAATCCCGCTTCAATAATATCGACCCCGAGCCGTGCCAGCTGTTTCGCCACCATGACCTTTTCTTCCACATTCATGCTGGCTCCGGGCGATTGCTCGCCGTCCCGCAACGTCGTGTCAAAAATTCTGATCATGCGTGTCATATGTCACCTCCGATACAAGCTGCTCAAAAAGTCCTTCCGGCAAGGCCGCAAGGAGTGAGAACCCCGAGGCGTACGCGTGTAGTACGTCGAGAGATTCAAACGACTGAGAACGAAGCGGGAAGGCTTTTTCAGCAATCGTAAAAAAGAAAAGCCTTCATCCCATGTGACCCAGGGACGAAGGCTTGAAGCACTCCGTGGTACCACCCTGATTTAGTCTGAGGATCATCTGCCCCTCAGCCCCTTCTTTCAGCCTCTTACGGAGGCGAGACGGAGTCTCTTACTTCCTGTTCGGAGACTCAGCTCAGAGGCGAGTTCGGCGACGTCCAGGCTGGCTTGCACCATCCACCAGCTCTCTCTAGAATGTTGAAACAGGATCCTCACTGCGGTCTTGCTGGATCGCCGTCTTGAACATTCAGTCTTCTAAACAGTTCGCCTACTACTCCTCATCCTAGCCGTTCACACCTTTTTCGGTTTCTCTCCCTCCCTATTGCTATGGGTTTGATTCCACCGGTGGTAGATCAACTTTTCCGACACCCCGTTTCCCAGAAGCCGGAACGAGCAGCCCAGCGATCTTTTCGACCGGTCCCATCAAGGCATAGCCCGCGAACACAACGAATAACATGACCGCCGGCCACGCGGCGACCATCATCAGCGCCAGAATACCCCACACCAAGTACGTGATCTGGCGATGCCCTTTGAACTTCAGATCCTTAAAGCTCCGATACTTGATCGTGCTGACCATCAGAAACGACAACCCTAATGTCATCAACAGAACGACAATCGATCTGACGTCCGTTCCCATCTTCATGATGTAATGATCCAGGACGACCAAGGACGCCACGACCCCGGCAGCGGCAGGAATGGCCAACCCAGTAAAGTACTTGCCGTCGGAGACCGCCACTGTGGAGTTGAACCTCGCTAATCGGACGGCTCCCATGGCCACATAGGCAAACATTACTGCTACCCCGAACGTTCCATGCCCGCTTAACGCCCAGGAATAGATCAAGATCCCTGGGGCCACACCAAACGACACCACATCAGAAAGCGAATCATACTCCAATCCGAACTGGCTGGTGCTGTTGGTCAACCGAGCTGATTTTCCATCCAGGACGTCAAAGATCATGGCGACCAACACCGCGATTGCGGCTTCCAGGTAGTTGCCATTGAAGACCGACAGAATGGCAAATACCCCACAAAACAAGTTGCCCGTCGTAAAGAGGTTGGGAATCAGGTGCATCGCGGCCTTTCTCCGCTTTCCTCCCTTTCCAAACGAACTTCGAAAGCTCGCTGTTTTCATGGCAACTCTCCTAAGATGGTTTCCCCACCTTTCACCCGCTGCCCAACAGCCACCCGAAGCGTGGTGCCGATGGGGAGAAACGTATCCATACGCGACCCAAACCGAATCAGCCCATATCGCTCACCCCGAACAGCTCGTTCCAGCGGCGCAATCCAACACACGATACGCCGGGCGATCAGGCCAGCCACCTGCACACACAAGACTTTGATCCCCTCGGGCGTCTTAATCATCAATGCATTCTGCTCGTTCATAAACGTGGCTTCAGGTTTACTCGCCACCATGAACAAACCCGGCTGATATTGCACATTTTCAACCATTCCGTCGCAGGGTAGTCGATTGATGTGCACGTCGAAGACATTCAGAAAGATCGTCACCCGGAGGCTCCGTTCCTTCAGATACCTGGGCTCAAACTCTTCCTCAATGGCAATCACTTTACCGTCGCCGGGAGCGACGATGAGGTTTGGACCTTGCGGGATCACTCTGGCCGGGTTTCGGAAAAACCAAGCCGAAAACAACGTCGCAATACCACCGAGGAACGCGACGAAGAACCAGCCCAACAATCCCGTCAACAGTGTAACGCCAGCAGGAACCGCGATGAAGGGAATTCCTTCTTTTGCAAAGGGAACGCCGACTGCACGATCCGCCATGGAGTGGCCTCAATTCTTCACAAGAGATGTTCAAACCGGCCGTCCAGCGAGGCCGCAGGGAGTGAAAAGGCGAAGCGTACGTGGTTATTGTACGTTGAGCCTTTGAACGATGCGAGAACGAAGCTGGTGGTTGGTTTCAATATCTCTAGTTTTTCGTTTTATCGACCAGCTGATCCTTCTTGAGCCACGGCATCATTCCCCGCAGCTTGGCTCCCACTGCTTCAATGGGATGCGCCTCCCCCTTCGCGAGCAAAGCATTGTAGACCGGTCGATTGGCCTGATTCTCAAGCACCCATTCCTTGGCAAACCGCCCGGTCTGAATCTCATCGAGAATTTTCCTCATCTCCTGCTTCGTTTGCTCGGTCACGACTCGTGGGCCGCGAGTCACATCCCCATACTTTGCCGTCGTGCTGATCGAGTAGCGCATATTGGCAATGCCCCCCTGATAAATCAGATCGACGATGAGTTTCACTTCGTGCAAACACTCGAAGTACGCCATTTCAGGCGAATAACCAGCTTCAATCAGCGTTTCATAGCCCGCTTGAATCAAGGACGTGAGGCCACCACACAACACCGCTTGCTCACCGAAGAGATCCGTCTCGGTTTCCTCACGAAAATTGGTCTCGATGACACCGGCACGCCCACCGCCGATCGCACTCGCATACGCCAATCCCACTTGCTTGGTCGTCCCGCTGGGGTCCTGGTGAATCGCCAACAAGCAAGGCACGCCACTGCCCTTCGTGTATTCGGAGCGAACGAGATGTCCCGGGCCTTTCGGCGCGACCATGAAGACATTGATGGAGGCAGGCGGCACGATCTGCCCAAAGTGAATATTGAAGCCATGACCAAATGCGAGATAGGACCCTGGCTTGAGATTGGGCGCAATGTCTTGTCGATAGATGGCGGCCTGTGCTTCATCAGGTGCCAGAATCATCACGACATCGGACGCCTTGACGGCATCGGCAACAGGCATAACTTTCAACCCACTCTGTTCAGCCTTTTTCCAGGACGCCCCTTCACGCAGCCCGATCACGACATTGATTCCGCTTTCCTTCATGTTCAGGGCATGCGCATGGCCCTGGCTTCCATAGCCGACCACCGCCACCTTCTTGTTCCGAATCTGTTGAAGATCAGCATCCTTATCGTAGTAGATGTTCATGAAACACCCTTTCCATAGGTCAATCTAGAGCGACGTTTCTTTGATCCCTCAGCCCATCATTCGCGGGCAATTTTTTTCGCCTGGACGGCAGCCTGACGAACAGGCTCCCGCGCAACAGCGACTCGACCGGTACGGACCAACTCCTTGATCCCAAGCGGCTGAAGCAAATTAATGATCGCTTCTATCTTCTTCGGATCGCCGGATACTTCGATCGTATAGGTCGTCGGCGTCGAATCGATTACGTTCGCACGGAAGATATCGACGATTCTCAGCGCCTCGGCTCGATCCACATCTTTCGTATGAACCTTGATGATCGCGGTCTCTCGCGAAACGAATTCCGTCTCGTTTAAATCGACCACTTTGATCACATCGATCAGTTTGTTGAGTTGTTTCACGATCTGCTCGATGATCCGTTCATCTCCCGAGGTCACAATCGTCATCTGGGACATGGAGGGATCGAGCGTCGGAGCCACCGACAAACTCTCAATATTGAATCCTCTCCCGCTGAACAGCCCCGCGACTCGGGATAAGACTCCAAACTTATTTTCAACAGTCACTGAAATAATATGTTCCATTCTCAACTCAAAGAGATTCTAGCCGATGGCTTATGGCTCGGAGCCGACTACAGTCTCCCGGTTCTGCCATCAGCTATACGCCTTGCGCTCTCACTCCTATGCAGTTAGAACCGTATCCTTATCTTCCGGTGTCACTTTGTCACCACCGGATTGTTTCATCTTCAACTCAGGCGGATCCTCCAAGATCATCTCATGGTTGCACCCGCCGGCAGGAATCATCGGATAGCAATTCTCATAGGGATAGGTCGGCACATCCACAATGACGGGTTTATCCGTTGCTAACGCTTCTTTCAGAACCGCATCAAGATCACCGACCTTCTTGACCCGCAGCCCCACCGCCCCATAGGCCTCCGCCAACTTGACAAAATCCGGCGTCGTACCAAGATTGCTCGACGCGTAGCGCCCTTCATAAAATAGATCCTGCCATTGCCGAACCATGCCGTGAAATCCATTGTTCAGGATGATAATCTTCACCGGCAATTTGCTCAAGACCGCCGTCGCCATTTCCTGCATGTTCATCTGAATACTGCCATCGCCTGCGATACAGAGCACCAGACGATCTCGAAAAGCCGCCTGTGCCCCCATTGCTGCGGGGAATCCGAAGCCCATCGTGCCCAACCCACCCGAGGTCAACCACCGGTTGGGTTTCGCCAGTTTGAAATATTGCGCCGCCCACATCTGATGCTGTCCGACATCGGTGGCGACGATCGGATCTCGGTCTTTCGTCAACTCATACAACCGCTTGACCACCTGCTGAGGCTTGATCGGCCCCTCCTTCTCCTGGTGATACGCCAAGGGATGAGCCTGTTGCCAGTCTCGGATCTGATCCCACCAAGGTTTCCGAAGGTCTTTCTGTTCGCCATTGACGGTCGCACGAAGAATCTGATTCAGCTCGCGAAGCACTGTCCGACAGTCGCCGACAATCGGGATATCGACATGGATGTTTTTGCGGATCGATGTCGGGTCGATGTCGACATGAATCACCTTCGCATGGGGGCAGAACTCCGACACCTTCCCCGTCACCCGATCATCAAACCGTGCCCCGATGGCAATCACCAAATCGGAATAATGCATCGCCATGTTGGCCTGATAGGTCCCATGCATCCCCAGCATCCCCATGGACAATGGATGCTCCCCAGGAAACGCACCAAGCCCCATCAAGGTCATGTCGACCGGAATCTGCGTCATCTCCGCCAATTCAAGGAGCTCTTGCGATGCGCCTGAAAACACGACCCCACCGCCGACATAGAGAATCGGCTTCTTGGCCTTCATAATGGCTTCGGCCGCCTGCTTAATCTGCCACTTATTCCCCTCGACAGTCGGGTTGTACCCGCGGATCGAGACCGAATTCGGATAGGTAAAGTCCGCTTTGGCCATCGAGACATCTTTCGGGATATCGACCAGGACCGGACCCGGTCGGCCGGTCGTTGCGATATAAAACGCCTCTTTAATGGTGGCCGCCAAATCGTTCACGTCTTTCACAAGGAAATTATATTTCGTGCAGGGTCGGCTCAGCCCGATATTGTCTGCTTCCTGAAACGCATCATTCCCGATCAAGCTCGTCGGGACCTGACCGCTAAAGCACACGACCGGCACCGAATCCATATAGGCATCGGCCAATGCCGTGATGACATTGGTCATCCCCGGGCCGGAGGTCACCAGGCAGACGCCCGCTTTCCCTGTCGCCTTGGCATAGCCTTCGGCCATATGCCCCGCACCCTGTTCATGGCGCGTCAAGATCACTTCAACATCTTTCTGCTGATAGAGCGTATCGAAAATCTTCAACACGACTCCGCCGGGAAGCGCGAACAGTGTTTTCACCCCTTCCCGCTTCAGGCATTCGATGAAGATTTCAGCACCGGTGAGTTTCATGACACTCCTCCCTCCGACCGCACGTGCATCAGGCCTCCGATCGATCGTGAGACCTTACAACAGCACCCCTCGCGGAAGCACGCATCATCATGCACAAATGTGTTTGAAATCAAGGGGAAAGATTTCCGATCGTAGCATTCCCGCATAGGAGCGTCAATATCGTCCTGTGGGCACACAGCGACTGCGCAGAACAACGTGTCGACGGCTCAGAAAGACGCTCGCTGAATAAAGTGCGTGGATGGAGGGCCTATAAGCCGGATTCTGTCCCACAAAGAAGTCTCCCCCTTTGCATGGATGATCATTTCTCTGGGATTCGAGTTACCTCGAACCTCAAGCGACCTACCCGAAGACCTCGACCGGGCCAGTCGGCGTCCCGCAGTCCGCAAGGAGCACGGGACCTGTCTTCCTATTTGGCCTTGCACCGGGCGACGCTTACCGTGCCGGTGATGTCACCATCCCCGCGGTGGGCTCTTACCCCACCGTTTCACCCTTACCTGATCCGTAGCAACCAGATGGGATCCCGTTGCCTTGGCCATCGGCGGTTTATTTTCTGTGGTGCTGGTGTCGGATTGCTCCGCCTGGGAGTTACCCAGCGCCCTGCCCATGGAGTCCGGACTTTCCTCTCGGTGCCGAAGCCCCGAGCAACCATCCAGCCTTCCACCCACGCCGAGCCAGTATAAAGAATGGCGCAGGTCCGTCACAAGCCAACGCATAACGAGCAACAAACGCCACTGGCTTTACCTACCGCCAACGTCCGGGAGTGGAGTCGTCGGCATGGGCGTTCGCTTCTGGTAGATGTCCATCGCCTCAGGCATCCACTCTTTCAATTGCTCAATTCTGGTGTCATGGCTCGGGTGGGTCGACAAGAATTCACTCTGTCCCCCGCCGCCCGATGCCTGTCCCATTCGTTCCCAGAGTGCAACGGATTCGCGTGGATCATACCCGGCATCGGCCGCAAGAAGAATGCCGATATAGTCTGCTTCCGATTCATGCTCCCGACTGAAAGGCAGCAACACACCCACCTGCGCCCCGACGCCCAGCGCCCCCATCGCCGCCTGGCCAAGCGCGGGATTCTTGGTCCCAATCCCAATGGCCGCCCCTAGGACCTGTATGCCAATATTCGCAGCTTGTCCCTGGCTCATCCGCTCCGCACCATGGCGGGCCAGGGCATGCACCACTTCATGACCCATGACTGCCGCCAACCCGGCCTCCGTCTTCGCCATCGGGAAAATGCCGGTGTAGACCGCCATCTTTCCACCGGGGAGGGCAAAGGCATTGGCAGTCTTATCGTCTTTGATTACGGTGACTTCCCACTGAAACTGTTGCGCCATCTGGGCATACTTCGAGCGTTTGGCCGCTTCAACAATGCGGGCTGCCACCCGCTTGACTGGTTCAATCTCGCGCGGATCCTGAGAAGGTCTCATCTTGGGATCGCTCCTCACCTGATTATAGGCCTGGGCCCCCATCTGCATTTCTTGACCAACCGTGGTCATCAACAGCTGCCTTCGACCAGTATAGGGATTGGTCTCACACCCCACTAAACCGACCCCTGCTGCGATCAGACAGCAGATCGTCACGGCACGGGTAAATCGCTGAGCCCGCATGTTCATTCCTCCAGGAAATACTCCAGACACGATCGAGGCAAGATTGACCAACATGGATTCGATTGATAGATTACCGCGCCCCAGGCACGTTTTCTAGGGGGCTAACCAGGTGAGACCCGTGCACCATTCACGAAACGCCATCGAGCACATCGGCATCGACGAATCGGGGAAGGGCGACTACTTCGGCCCGCTCGTGATCGCCGCCGTGTTTGTGGATTCGACCACGCAAGGGGAGCTGCGGTTGATGGAGGTGCGGGACAGCAAGAAGATCTCCGATGGGCGCGTGCTGGAGATGGCGCCCGACATCAAGACTATTTGTCCACACAGCGTCATCGCCATCGGACCTCAGAAGTACAACGAGCTCTATGCCAAGATCAAAAACCTGAACCGCCTGCTCGCCTGGGGCCATGCGAAGGCGTTGGAGACTCTGCTGGAACGAGGCATCACGTGCGAACGAGCGATCTCCGATCAGTTTGGTGATGAGCGGCTGATTCTCAGCGCCCTGCAAGAGAAGGGGCAAAAGATTACGCTAGAACAACGACCAAAAGCCGAATCAGACCTCGCTGTGGCCGCCGCATCGATCTTGGCTCGGGCTGAATTCCTAATCCGGCTGAAACGCCTCTCCAGTGAAGTCGGCACCACTCTGCCCAAAGGCGCCTCCCCAGCGGTCGAACTCGCTGCCAAGATGGTCGTGAAGAAACACGGACAGGAACGGCTTGGATCAGTGGCCAAACTGCACTTCAAGACAACGAAGGCGGTGCTGGCAAGTGTGACTGAAGCAAGCTCCGCACATTCATAATAGATAGACTGAGTGGATCTATTCCTC
>JAMXAU010000095.1 GCA_024281365.1 Nitrospira sp. | reverse complement strand
CGATCACGATTGAACAAGGTCCGGCATTGGCGAAGTTGCCTTGCTGGCAGGCGGTACAAATCCCGAGAGGGATGTTCACGGCATCTCGTGCCATTCTTACGATTCTTCTCTTGTTTCTTATCGTCCTTGAGTTTGTGCCTTGGACGCAAACAATTCAAGCGACGGGCAAGGTTTCTGCCTATACTCCCTACGATCGGCCCCAGAATATTGAATCCCGGATTACTGGTCGGATCAAGGCTTGGCACATTTATGAAGGTGTGAAGGTTAAAAAGGGTGAACTTGTCGGTGAGCTGGAAGATTACGATCCGACCTTTATGGCCCCAGAGATCCTTCCTCTGTTTGAACAGAGAAAAGACGCCTTGGAGAAAACCAAGCAGGCGGCATTGGCCAGGGCAGACCAGTTGAACCGACGAATCGGTGAGATGAAGAAATTGGTCCAGGCGGCTGTTCCTTCGGCAGAGGCGCGGGTTGTTGAGGCTGACAATAAAGTGCGTGAGGCTCAACAGAAGGTTGAGCAGTACAAGATCGACGTGCACACAGCCCAACTCAATGTCGCAACAGAAGGTTGAGCAGTACAAGATCGACGTGCACACAGCCCAACTCAACGTCGACCGTCATCGGCAACTGGTTCGGGAAGGATTGGTCTCACAACGTGAACTTGAGTTGACGATCCAAACTGAGATCGGGACCAAGGCAGGCTTACAGGCGGCACAGGCGAGTTTGCAGGCTGCGGAGCAGGCCAGGTCATCGTTGAGCTTCGGACGTGATCAAGTTTCAGCTGATGTGAACCAGAAGTTGATGGACGCAATTGCATCGCGTGATTCTGCCGTTGCTGAAGCGGCGAAGGCGACTGAGTCCTTGGCGGACATTGCCTATCGGCAACAGGGGGTCCAACAACGTATTGAAGCGGCAAAACTTTACTCGCCGATGGACGGCACCGTTGTGAAGATGAATAAAGTCGGCATCAACGAGACGGTGAAGCAGGGAGAGAATCTCGTCACCATTTCTCCTCTTGCTGCCGATCCAGCCATTGAGATGACTGCTGAGGGATTGGATTCTCCACTCCTGAAGCCTGGGCGCAAGGTGCGGATCCTCTTCTTCGGAGTTCCCGCGATTCCCTTGCCGGCTTGGCCTGGCTTAATGGCAGGCACCCGTGGAGGTATCATCAAGGTAGTTGACCAGATCGATGACGGGAAGGGCAACTATCGTTTCTGGGTGGTTCCGGATCCCGAGGATCCTCAACCATGGCCTGAGCAAGCTCAGGTGAGACAGGGAACAAAGGTGCTGGGTTGGGTGATTATGAATCGTGTTCCGCTCTGGTACGAACTGTGGCGGCGATTCAACTTCTTCCCGCCTGACTATCTGCAGCGTGAACCGAGCCTGTTTGAAATGTTCGCGCCAAAGGTGGCAGCGCCTGCCTCGAAGTAAGTGAATGGCGCCCAGCGCCACGATCCGTAGAGCAAAATGGCCCAGGGAACTCCCCTGGGCCATTGTATTTCAACCTCTCGCTAAATTGTCCCAACCGACTTTCAGCTCAAGCCTCATGACAGAACGTTTCTGGGGTGAGAATCTCTGAAGTGTATAATGCTGAGCCGGTACGCAAGGGATCCCCTCGGCGGATTGTCTTGACCCGGTTCGGCGGACTCGCTATGGTGCCGCCATCACAGGCTGGCAATCGTGTGGGGGTGTGTCTAATCAAAGGAGGCGGAGGGTATGGGTAAGAGCAGGCTGCCGCTACGACAGTCTCGGGGCAGCACCCGTGCGAGCGCGCTGCAGGGTCGGCCGATCGTTGGAGTGTTGGGAGGTAGTAAGTCCGACTTCCCTATCCTTGAAAAAGCCGGAGCGATCTTGGCTGAATTGGGTATCCCGTATGAACTCCTTGTAGTTTCAGCGCATCGGACACCAGACCGACTCTTTGAGTATGCCACCACGGCTTCAGAACGGGGCATTCAAGTGATTATCGGCGGGGCAGGCGGTGCCGCTCACCTTCCGGGAATGCTTGCCGCGAAGACGCATCTCCCCGTGATCGGTGTGCCCATTCCGACAGAAAACCTGCGAGGCCTGGATTCATTGCTCTCCATCGTTCAGATGCCCAAAGGCATTCCCGTGGCAACAGTGGCGATCGGCGGTGCCGAAAATGCCGGCCTCCTTGCCGCACAGATCCTCTCCGGAAGCCGTCCTGACATAGCAGAGCGACTGATCGCTTACCGGCGTATTCAGACGGAGACGGTTCTCCGCTCCCCTGAGGCGAAGGGAATCGTAGCCAAGATGTCCGCTGGACAACGGCGATCGTGATGGAGCCAATACTCGAGCCAGGGTCTATGGTGGGGGTCCTTGGCGGTGGACAACTTGGAGCGATGTTCACTGGAGCGGCTCGCCGCATGGGCTATCGGGTCGCTGTGTGGGATCCTGACTCCGATGCACCGGCCCATCGGATTGCGGACCAATCATTTTCTACCTCCTTCGCAGATCACGATACCCGGGAGCGGTTCGTCGATTCGGTTCAAGCCATGACGCTGGAATGGGAAAACATCCCGGTCGAGCTCTGTCAATGGCTTGAGCAACGTCGACCGCTGCGTCCCTCGAGTGCCGTCCTGCGAATTCTCCAAGACCGTCTGACTCAGAAGCAGTTCTTGTCGTCCTGTTCGATTCCCGTTCCGGACTTTGCTGAGGTGCAGTCGGTCCATCAGCTTCATCATGCGATCAAACGTCTCGGCCTTCCACTGATCTGTAAAACGGCGAGAAGCGGTTACGACGGAAAAGGTCAATGGCTGATCAGGCAGTCTTCTGAGATCGCGCAGTTCGAGCAGATCCTCAGCACACCCTCCTCCGGGGTCCGGTGGATCGCCGAACAGGTCGTTACCTTTGTGCGAGAGCTCTCGGTCCTCGTGGTCAGATCTGGAAACGGCGAAACACGTGTCTATCCCGTCGTTGAGAATCGGCATGAACAAGGGATTCTGCGGGATAGCGTCGTTCCGGCTTCCATCTCTTCCAGTGACGCCGAGGCCGCCTGTGAGCTGAGCGTCCGGGCGGTGGCTGAGCTGCATGGAGTGGGAATCTTCTGTATCGAGCTCTTTCAGGCCCAAGACGGTCGCCTGCTCATCAATGAAATTGCGCCGCGTCCGCATAACTCCGGGCACTACACCTTGGATGCCTGTACCGTCTCTCAATTTGAGCAGCAGGTTCGCGTGACGTGCGGTCTTCCATTGGGTGAAGTGAGACTGTTGTCCCCTGCCGTCATGGTGAATCTCCTTGGTGACGAGGTGACCGCCGTGATGTCCGGTGAGGGAAGCCGGGAAACCTTTTCCACCCCAGGCGCCTCGGTGCATCTGTATGGCAAGCGGGTGATTCGCCCGGGAAGGAAGATGGGCCATGTGACTTTTACGGCTTCAGAAAGAGCAACCGTGGTCGCATCGGCTCAGCAATTCCTGTCGCGAGTCCATAACCATCCCTCCGCCATTCCATCCGCTCCATAGGCTAACGGCGACATCTATTTCCTCCCAAAAGTTCGTTCCTAACTGACCCTGTCCGTTCGATTTTGTCCCTTGATGGTTCGGAAGCGGTCCGACCTCGTACGGCATAGGCAGAAAACCGAAGAATTCGCCATGGGCCGGAGGGCACACAATTTGCTGTTTTCCGGCTATTTCCACCTCTGGAGGTAGACTTAGTATGGGAACTCGTCCGGACCAATCTCGCTCCCGCCAAGCCCCAGACCGACTCTATCGGATGCTGACGGACTCAGGATCGCGCTATCTTGTCCTTCAGGGGCTGGTCACGATCATCTTGTCCTACGAGCTGCTGTTCGGTGCCGACCCCGTCCTGAGTCGAGTGACTACCAATAGTCTGGTGTTGGGACTCTGGCTTGGGGTCATTGCCCTGGTCATGTTGCCTCGAACCGTATTTGAAGCCGCCTGGTTTGGGTCCATGCTGGTGGCTCTGGATACGATTCTGGTGACCGCTGCCATTTATCTCTCAGGGAATGCCCGATCTGATCTCTATATCACCTATTTTGTGCTCATGTTGCTGGCGGCATCCGTTCGGCGACTCAGTCATCTATTCGGTCTCTCGTTGCTGTTGAGCGCCGGATACTCTGTGGTCCTCTATGAAGGTATTCTGAACACGGGAGCGCCGGTGACCGGACAGTTGCTGGGTATCCCGGTGCTGGTCGTGATGGCGGTCTTCTATGGAGTGGCTCTGGAAAATACGGCGGTCGTCCAGAAAGAGAACGACTCCCTACAGAAAGATGTCGAAGGGTTGAAGAAGACTGAAGAGGACTTGGCTGCCGCAAAGGCCGAATTGGAAGCCAGGATCGCCGCGTTAAAATCAGATTTGACCAAGGCCAAAACGGATTTGCGAGAAGGGCAACTCACCCGGCAGGGGCTTGAACGGCAGCTGCAGGAGGCGCAGAAACTTGAGGCGGTCGGCCGAGTCGCGGCGAGAATTGCGGGGGAGTTCGGATCTCTGTTTTCAGCTGTCGGGAAACAGACCGGGATCATGTTGACGCACCTTCAACAACATGATCCGCTTCGAGGGACGGTCGACGAATTGTTCAAGGTCGGAGAACAAGCCGCCACGCTTACGGCACAACTCATTGCACTCGATCTCGAGAGAGATTCGGATCGAAACAAGGTGTCGGTCCATGCCGTATTGGGTGAAGTGCGCGGCATGATCGCTGATCTTCTGCCAGAGCACATTGAGCTGCGGGTTCAGTTGGATTCCCAGGCGGCACATGTAGAAGTTGATCGAGAGGGGCTGGAAACCATCCTCTTTCAGCTGGTGGTGAATGCGCGGGATGCCATGCCGAATGGAGGTCGGCTCACGATCGACGTCAAGACGATCGAAGCGCCGGTGAAATCCGCCCGGACAACTCAGGTCGGTGCGGCGGCGTCCCAGGTTGAGATCACCATCAGTGATACCGGAACCGGCATGAATTTGGATACTCAAGCCCACATGTTTGAGCCATTGTTTTCAACGAAGGAAATGAATATTGGACTCGGCCTGACCGCTGTCTTTCGGATTGTGAAACAACATGGAGGTCGGCTGGGTGTGGAGAGCCGGCCAGGGAAGGGTACGGTCGTCCGTATGTCCTTTCCCGCTGCGTCCGTCCCAGACGGACAGGAGGATTCACTTCCGAAGTCCATGTTGGCCAGGGGAGGAGAGACCATCTTATTGGTGGAAGAAGACGAAATTGAACGGAAGTTAGCGAAGTCGGTCTTACAGCGGCACCGCTACCATGTTTTGGAAGCCGCCTCACCGGTCGAGGCGCTGATGTTGACGCAACAGTATCAGGGGATCGTGCATCTTACGGTAAGTCCATTGGTCATGCCGGAAATCGGCGGGCGTGAATTGGCCAGGCGGCTGTTAGACCTCCAGCCCACGATGAAGGCATTGTTTCTATCCAGTTATGATGATGAAACGATTCGACAGCACCGAATCAATCAGCGGTTTGTTCTGCAGCAGCCGTATCGCCAGACCGGGTTGATCGGGAAAGTTAGAGAAATGTTGGATACTGCCTAACGTGCGTTGGCCTAATCCGGATTGCTTTGCTATCGATCCCAGGTTGACCGTCCAGGAGCAAAGAACCGCACGTCCTTCCGCTTGAACAGTCCGATTAACGCCATACCCGCAAGAAATCCGCCGATGTGAGCGAAGAAGGCGACCCCACCGCCTGTGGAGCCTATGCTCATGCCTCCGCTGACGAGTTGAGTCACGAACCACATTCCTAGGACGATGCCGGCCGGCACCCGGGTCATTCCGATTGCCGGGAGCATCACCAACACGCGCGCGCGCGGATAGAGCAAAAGGTAGGCGCCCAGTACCGCAGAAATGGCTCCGCTGGCTCCGACCATCGGAATCTCGGAGGAAGGATCGGTGAACGCATGGCTGAGCGCTGCCAGAATACCGGATAGGACATAAAAGACGACGAACTTCGCATGGCCCATGGCGTCTTCAACGTTGTTCCCGAAAATCCACAGGTACAGCATGTTTCCCAGCAGGTGCATCCAACCTCCATGCAGGAACATGCTCGTCACCAATGTGAATACGGCGGGAAACCCGACGGCCGCTTCCTCTGGGAGGGTGGCGTTGCCAAAGATCACGGATGGGATCGCACCGTACTGAACGGCAAAGAGCTGAGCCGGCACCTCTCGCAGATTGCTCTGATAGACAAACACGACGAAACACATGGCGATGAACGCCATCGTCACGAGGGGGGTCAGTCTGGTCGGATTATCGTCATGGAGTGGGATCACGACGACTCGAGGTTATAGGTGTTGGTGTCGAGCGGTCACCAAGCGAGGCAATTGCGGGTCGCTTGGGGGGGATCCATCGTGGCCCAACGGAACCGAAAACCCGGCGGCATGGGTATGGCCTCCACCGCCGAATGAGGCGGCAATCGCACCCACATCCGTCCCATCCGCTCGCGAACGCATGCTGAAATAGCGACGGCCATCTCGATCGTGCCAAATTACGCAAAACGGATACTCCGGAGAAAGCCGCTCGCCGATCTGGCTCGTAAGGATCGCACTCTGGACGGACGGAATGACTTCTCCCTGGAAGGCGACCATCACTGCCTGTGCTGCAAGTTTCCCGACGAGTTCCTGTTCATAGCGGAGGATGGCTCGCCCTTCCTGCTCGAGTGTCGATTGCAAAAATTTGTCCCACACGGTGAAGTCGAGCGGATAGGATGCCAATGCCGCGCTGATTTCACGGCTGCCTGGTAATGCCCAGGTCCATAAGTCCTTGTCTTGCACATACTGAAGCAGCCAAGGTGCCGTCGTTCGATGAGCCCATTCCCAGCTCAAAACGGCTCCGGACTTGGTCTGGTCAAAGTAGGCATGGGGAAATCCGGCCAAGGTCCGTTCTGCGGTGATATGGTGGTCCAAGATCAGGAGTTCTTTCGTTTCTGCGGCCATCGTCTCCAGAATTGGCCGTGCATAACTGAAGTCGACGATCAGTACCCGACGGTCATTGAGATCGGGAGGCGGAGGTTGGCCGTGTTTGACGGGGAGAAATCTGGCGTTCGGAAATTTCTTCCAGACCGCCCAGGCGGCTCCAAACCCGTCAAAGCAGTCCGCATGGTACAGGACGATGTCAGGGGGACCGTAGAATGGTGAAGCAGTCGATACGGGAGCCATAGACTTGGGAGCGGACCTCTACCTGACGTAGAACAACAGGCCAACTGTACATGGAATCGGAGTGCCTTACAAGTCGTTGAGGTGGTGGATCAGGTGGCGGAGCCGCCCGGCACTGCGTCGGTTGAAGTTGAATACGAGCCGTGGCAGCTCTCGTATGGCCGGTTCATCGAGTTCTTCCTGCAGTGGTCCGCTCTGTTCAAAGGTGCCGTCGGAGAGTAAATCGGAAAAGCGTTCCCGGATCTGTTCAAGTTGTTCCGCAGAGATGGGCTGTTTCAGTCGCATAGCCAGCTGCTTGCCCACGAATCGCATGGAGTGATAGCGCCGATAGAAGCGGAGGATGTGGCTCACGGCTTCATCGGCGGAGGTCACGATAGTGAAGAGAGCCAGGTCTTCCTCGTTGATCAGCCTGCGGTGCAGGAGTTGTCTAGTGATGAATGCCGCCCAATCGTCCCAATAGTCACAGCCGGGAGCCTGAAGACAGACGATCGGCTGGGGATCACTTTTTCCTGTCTGCGCGAGAGTCAGGATTTCAAATCCCTCGTCATGTGTGCCGAACCCTCCGGGGAACAGTGCGATGGCGTTGGCTTCCTTTTGGAACATCAACTTGCGGGTGAAAAAATACTTGAAGGTGATCAGTTTCGGGTCGTCGGCGATCGTCGAGTTCGGTCCTTGTTCGAACGGCAACATGATGTTGACGCCGAAGCTGTGCTCACGTCCCGCACCCTCTTGTGCAGCACGCATGATGCCATCGGCACCACCGGTAATGACCATGAACCCCGCTCGCACAATGGCCTGGGAGAATTGGTGGGCCAGCTGATAATTGGGATCGTCGGAGGGAGTCCGTGCAGATCCAAAAATGCTCACTTTTTTGCGGTCGCGATACCCATGGAATACACCGAAGGCATGGCGGAGTTCTTTGACCGCGCGGTTGACGATTTTGACATCCAGGAGATCCAGCTGCGCCTCATGCAGCTTCAACAGCCCTGTCATGAGCTCACGCATGAGTGCGGCATGGAGGTCGTCTTCCGGACTATCGAGTAACAGGCTGATCTGCTGGAGAACATCCTCTCGTGATAAGGCGGGGCGGGGTCGAAGCGATGCAGACTTGCTGGTCATCGTCATGATTGTCCTTGCGAGTGAGTAAGTAATAAGAGAGCTTACCAACGGATCGGATCCTGGTCAAAGATTGATGCAAACAGGACCAGTCTACGATGAACTGAGGGAGGGAGGAAGGTGCCCGAGGACCCAGGCTTTGATTCGAGACTGATCTGCCGGGGAAAGGTCCAGAAACTGTACTTCCACGGCAGGCGGCGTGGACAAAATGGGTCGGGTCACACCCGATACGGCCTCAAGGCCGGCGTTATTCAACACGGTCCCTCTGATCGTGAGAGGACTCATCGTTTCTGAGAGAGAGAAGCCTAAAATAACTCGGGCCCCGGGTAACAATAAGGCGGAAGAGATCAGCGACGCACCGGCATGGCTTAGTTGGGTGATGGTGCTCTGATGGGCTGTTCCTGCACCCTCTCCCTCCATCACACTGACGGTTGCCGAAATATTGGCCACACATCGCTTGGGTGACAGCACGAGGTCTCGGGCAGTCAACACACCGACCGGTTGGTTTTCCTTGGTGACGATGAGGATCGGGGTTCCTGAGGACATCATGAGGCTAGAGGCCTCTTCTATGGCTCGATCATACTCGATGAATTGGACCGGACGTGTCATGATGGTCCGCACTTCGACATCGTCTGGTTCGAGTCCTTGAGCCACGACCTTCTTGACGATGTCGGTCGGAGTCATGAGTCCAAAACGCCATTCGGTATCTTTGACCAAAAGACAGGGCATCCGCTCGCGTTCTAGCAGTGAGGCCGCTTCGGTGACCGATATATCTCCGGGAATTTGGACTACACCGGGTGTCATCATATGTCCAACCAGAATAGTCTGCGGATCCTCCCCTCGCAGCCGTTGAATATCCTTCTCCAACATCGCTCAGCCAGGTCCTCGCATCTCACGAATCTGCTCGCCTGGCCGCCGCAATGTATGCCAAGTATAGCAGAAGGTTCTCTGAGCCCATGAAGGGCTGAACGCCTTGTCATTCAATGGTTTTCCGGCATACACTAGGTACGAATTGTGGCCCTGTCGGAAGGACCAAAGATGGATTGCGGAGAGCCTGCTCATCAAGAATTCCTGAGTCGGGTTGAGGCGATTCCGTCGCATGGTTTGGGGTTGTCTGTCGATGTCCACTCCCCGGATTTGCCTAGCTTGCGGCGAAGTCTACTCGCACGTCAAGTGCCACCGGCGTACTTCGAAATCTTTCGGAATACGACGCGGGCCTTGGCGGTGACGAGGAGCGAAGTCGGCGATGCGCGATTGACGTATCATG
>JAMXAU010000094.1 GCA_024281365.1 Nitrospira sp. | reverse complement strand
CTGGTCAGCTCAGGAACCGAAGCGGTCATGAGTGCCATTCGTGTCGCTCGAGGGTTCACTCAACGCACGGGAATCATTAAGTTCGAAGGGTGCTACCACGGACACAGCGACTATTTGTTGGCAAAGGCCGGTTCGGGTCTGGCAACATTGGGGATTCCGGACTCACCGGGGGTGCCGGAGGATTTTGCGAAACACACCCTGACCGCACCCTATAATGACATTCGGACTGTTCAACAGCTCATCAAAGCCAATCACAAGCAACTCGCCTGCATCATTATCGAGCCGATCGCGGGCAACATGGGTGTCGTACCGCCCGCACCGGACTTTCTGCCGGCACTTCGACAACTGACCGCCGAGCACGGCATCCTATTAATTTTTGACGAAGTCATTTCAGGCTTTCGCGTGAATTATGGCGGAGCACAAGCCCTCTATGGGATCAAGCCAGATCTCACAGTGCTCGGGAAAATTATCGGAGGAGGGCTACCTGTCGGTGCCTACGGCGGACGGAACCACTCCATCGCACCGGTTGGACCCGTACGACCAAGCAGGAACCCTCTCAAGGAATCCCCTGGCGGCTTCAGCCGGATTGGCGACGCTGAAGCAACTACGAGGGAAGGGAGTCGAGCAAGCAGTTAGAGCAACGATCCGTGACCCTTGCCAAGGGCATCGGTGAAGCCGCAAAGCGGGCCGGGAGTCCCCGTGACGCAAACACGCGTCTGGATCCACGATGACGAATTTCTTTACCCCAGGCCCTGTGGTGGAGACTGGAGCACGGCAAGCAATCTGATACGTAAAACGGTACGGCCAATTTTTTTCACCACATGCTTGGACAGGGTCTATCTTGCGCCATCAACTTTCGAAGCAGCGTTCCTTCTACTGCCCATAGCAATCAGGACATCGAGAAAACCATCCGCGCTGCACACTCCGCGTTCAAGAAACTCTGAGCCAGCCGCTCGTGAAGCCCGCTTCGCCGACTCAAGCCAAGCGAGCTAATCGTTTTCGTATCTCTGTCAGATACATCGTTATCGATCCGGATACAGTTCGCGCTTAACCGTTTCTTCGCTTCACAGTTCACGCACCAAAAGTGTCTCATCCATCCTCATCTTCTGCTTCAGGGGCTTCTGCCGCTTCTGCTCTTCCATGGCGTTGTGGAGTAGCATGCGGACAAACATTGAATACAACGACCCTTTTTCCAACTCCCCCCCCGGCGGAATGGCAATTTTCCCTTCCTTAATCATGCGATCCATCCAGGCTTTCTGATCCGGAGCGATCAGCATTGGAATTTCAATCAACCCCACCCGTCCCATCATATCCATGGTTTGAAACCTCCATTACATGAAACCAAGAGCTGATAGCTCATAGCCAAGAGCATGCCCAACTGCTCGGAAACGTTACCTTCTTTGTTCATGCCATAAGCCACTTGCCATCAGCTGTCTGCATTTTCACAGGATCCATTCCAGCATGCCGTTTTGACCATTGTCAATTAGTCTGAATCTGGCACAACACCTGCTTCATAGAACACATCATGAAGCCGTATTTGATTCTGACAATCTCGGTGCTGATTGGCTGGTGGTCTCTCCAGCTATCATCGAGTGCCTCCGCAGCGCGACTTGAACAGTCCGACCTTGGATCAACCCTGAACCAGCACTGCGACCTTTGCTGGTATCCATCCCCGGACGAAGACCGTTCTGATCGCCTCCCCACCTACAAACAGCCACGGCATAAACGCCCACCGGACAGCCGCCCACAACGCTACCCTAAAGAGCGGTACAAGCTGGGAGCCGGCCACAAATCTACTCGGCTCTCTACATTTCGATCCCGGCCGGAACACGAGATGAGACTGCTGAGCACCATGCAAGTGCGGGCAGTCGATGGAGACACCATTCGTGTTGGAAGCGAGCGCATCAGACTACGCGGCATCGATACCCCAGAGATGAACGAGCCGGCGGGGCCAGCTGCCAAACAACGGTTAGAGGAGCTCTTGCGCAGTGGTTCTCTTCGGATCGTGCCCCAGGGGCGTGACGTCTACCATCGCCTCATCGCCGATGTGTTTGTGAATGGACAGAACGTCGCCGATATTCTTCGAAGTGAAGGCCTGTCAAAAACAGGTTAGCTGGTATCAGCATGACTCAAGAGCGAGCTTGACCGGGAGTGAACATGCCTTTTTGTCCAGGAGCAGTCCGATGAAACCCCTCAGCCCAAACAAAGTCCTTTCGAAATTGGATGTGACCCTTATCACTAGGCACGGACTCTGGCTGTTGACCACCAGCCGTGAGCTCTTTGTGTCGTTCATCGATTTTCCTCAATTTCGAAACGTCCCTTCCATAAAGCTCAAGCATGTGGCACAACTCCATTCTGACATTCTGTATTGGCCAGATCTGAATGTGGAGATCCCCGTCAAGTACGTACGATGCTTCCCGCTCGTATCGCCGAAACCTCACCCATCTAGGCGATCCGGTCGACAAGCCAAAACGAGATCCGCCACAGTCTAAGACCCAACCCCTTACCCAACGCATCCCCACTGAATCCTTTTGGATTCAGTGGATCGGAAAAGATACGCATACACGCTTTGTTACGTAGACCTGGCCGCTGATAACTCTTTGAAATATTGATACACCTCAAGAATGTACCGAGGCATGGTTCATGCGAGGTGCAGACTCAACGTTGCATTCCGTTCATGGCGTCATGGTTTATGCGCCGGCGCGATGAGCCGTAGCAGGATGACCTCTTTCCGAAATATCGAGTGAACGGTAACCCGGTCTGTTGGAGGGCTTCATCATGACAAATGCGGCATCACCAGATCGAGGGCTACCAAGCGCGCACACGAAGGAGACCCCCATGTTCACACTTAAAAACCAGTTCGCCCAGCAGGTATCAGCAGCAATCACCCTCGCGTTCGTCCTTGGCGCACTCTCGATGGTCTGGCCTGCAATCATCGCCGTGTTTCTCGGTATCCTCCTGCTGCTTCAATCGTTCAGCGCCGAACCGGAGATCGCAAGACTGTCTTGGTCCGAGATGGACAACGTATCGATTGTCATCGGCGCCTTTCGGCGCCCCGGACTTCCAGCGGTTCCTCATGACGGGTCGAGAAGCGTTTCGTCTTAGGGCATTCAACGTACGGGCTGAAATATGTTGGGGACGGCAGGGTCTACGGACACTGCAGAAGTAAGTCAACAGCCGTGGTCCCTTTTGTGCTCTCGGAGGAAGCCAAGCGTGTCCTCTGCCTACTCCGCCAAGCAGCTATTTCACGCTGCGAAGGCGGGCGCCAAGGCTTCGGCACGCCGCCCATAGGCTCTGGCCGATGGAAGTTGCAGGACACCTGCGCTTTCCGCCACAGCTTGACAGCTGTGGCTTCCTGCGGTGGCGGGTGAACACTGTTGAGAGAGTAGGAGTGCCAAAATGAATGTGAAAGGGTTTATTCTCGAAGATGACCAGGGCAGGGAATTCGTGATGGGGTGTGAACGACCCTATGCCCAACTTGGGCGGACGTTTCTGCTCCGGGGATGGCAGCGGCGGCGACTGATTCCTTTACAATATTCAGAGCGAGAGGCTCGTCATATCGTGGGAGAGGCCTTGATGGCACTCGACGATTTATTCACGGCGCTTCTCCAGCGATGCCACGACCAGCCCCTCACCACCGAGATCGAAGAAAAAGTCCCGGGAATCAGGAGACTTCCCATAAAGACAGCGTACCGTTACAAAGCATGAGCAACCATTCATATCGCGGCTTCATGACCCACGACTCCCGGCTGAGATCAGAATGAGACCAGGCATCTCCCTGGTCCAAAGACTGTCGACCGAGAAACGCATGAAGGAAGCAATTCATGGCTACTCAGTGGATCGGAAGCCCCAACAAAGACAAAGGACGAGAAGGGTACAGACCGGAAGCCATCGTCATCCATATTATGGAGGGCACACTCAAGGGGACTGACGCATGGTTCTCGAACGAGGAATCAGGCGTGTCCGCCCACTATGGAATAGGGAAAACCGGCGAGATCCATCAATATGTGGGGGAAAGCGATCGAGCGTGGCACGCAGGCCGCCTCGTTTCTCCTACGTGGCGACTATTGAAAGCCGAGGTCAACCCCAATTGGTATACGATCGGAATCGAGCACGAGGGAACAGAGAATACCCCCTGGTCCGCTGCGCTGTACAAGGCCAGCGCTGGCTTGATTGAAACCATTTGCCGACGATGGGCGATCCCCTGCGATCGCGATCATATCATCGGCCACCGTGAGATCCGTGCCGACAAAACGTGTCCTGGTCTGGAGGTGGATCTCGACAAGCTCGTCGACATGGCCAATGACATCCACCAGAGTCCGGCCACGTTTAACTTTGTGAAGAAACCGGGTATCGTACAGACTCGCGTCGACCTCAACATCCGTGAAAAAGCTCCGACCTCCGCAGCTCCCCTTGTCCGCACGGTCAAGAGCGGAAGAAAGCTGCCGTATCAAGGCTGGACAAGTAATGGACTCACCGTCAACGGCAATGCCCATTGGTACAAAGACGCCGACGGGAACTACTTCTGGGCCGGTGCGACAGCGCAGCCCATCCCCGGACTCTGAGCAACGCGTTCCTCCGATGGCCCATTGTCCCGGCAGGTGGTCCGCTACCGGCCTCCTCGTATTCACCGGCTGCTTGTTGTCAACCTGCAGCCCGGTTCTTCCGGTTAATCCCTCATCCGTGACGCTTTCCCCTGATCAGCAAGCCCTTGTGATCACCTCCGGTGATCCGGCAATCCCCGATCGGTTCACGCTGAAACACCTGCCGACTGAATCCGCAATTGCGCCCGGCCTGTATTTCCGTCCAAAGCGATTCGGCCTTGTGCGGGTATCACCAGATGGGCGACTTGCAGCATTTTCCACGGTGGACCACCACACGCTCGTGGGTCTCTTAGACCTTGCCACGATGGCGACAAGAGAAATCGACGTCATCACGGAGGGAGAAGTCCTGACTTTTCATTGGGCACCCGACGGTCATCTATTCGTCTACGATTACCTGCCGGCAAACGGGTATCACCGCGTACGGGGCTATGATGTTCAATCCAGCGAGAGATTGGTCGTACCCCGGACCGAGCATCGTGTTTCCAGCCATCTTACATTTGAACAATGGGGATCGCAGCCACGCGAGGTCATCGTCGGCATGAGAGAGCAGCACGGTGACGAACCCCGAACCATCACAGTCAACCTGATCGCAAGCACACAGCTCGCCCCACTCCTCAAGCCGAGGCAGTAGCACCGCACAATCCTGTGAGGTCCGACCTCACGAGGGGGGACCATAGAGATCGTGAGCCATTCCCAACAACATACCTGCCGGGATCGACAGGCTCAGGGTTCACCCCGTTCGTGGAGTCACCCGTAGTCAGCCATTGATCGGACGGCATCGTGGGACTACAATTCCATCCAATGGTTCGTCCTGTGTCAGTGATAGTGAAAGCCGTTGACCTCATTTTTTAAGGACAGGCAATATGAGACTGCGACCGTTCATCATCCTATGCGGACTGCTGATCACATCCCCGGGGCATGCCGAAAGTCCGATGGCGGCTCAAGTCTGTAGCCTGCTCTCATCCCCAAAGTTGGCTGCGGTCCAGTCCAGAATGGGGACCGGTGAAGGGTGTGCCTGGCAATGGCCCAACGGCCAGGCGCTGTCGATCTACGTGCACCTTGAGCTACAAGTGAAACCACGGCAGGGATCAAGGAAGTGATGGAGCCTGATCTGCAGAATCCAGCCTTCAAACGAACCGCCTTCCCGGTTTGCACGGGAGGGGACATGGTCGTCGGTGATTTTCGAAACGGTAAAGGCCCCGGGGGAACCGGCTATACCCAATGTTCTGGCTTCGTCCTGACGTTCAGCTTTCAAGGTGCAGAAGCTCAAGGCCATTTACCCGGCATCGCCAAAAAAGCTTGCCTTGCGGCACGGCCCTCGCCCGCTGACGAGATGATTCTGGAGACCAATCACAGGGAAACTCCCCCTGTTCCGTCAAGAAGCAGCAGGAACACACGGATGAAACCCGCTGCCATCGATTTCCTCACAGCCTGGGAGCCTGTCCGACATTGCCATTCGTGACGAGGCGAAGGATGTGCGGCCGGATGCGAGGCCGCAGGCCCGGAAGAACCGGAGGCGTATTCGCTGCTGGACGTTGAGGATTGTTCCCGAGAACGACGCAGATGGTCACAGATCGTTCGCCGCAGTAGAAAGGTCAATGTCGGACAGGCTCTCGAGAAACCAGCCCTCACACGGAGCCATGAAAGGAGCAGATCATGAAGAATGTCGAAATGAGCGTTGAAGGGACCATCTTAACCATCAAAGTGGATCTTTCGAAAGAGTTCGGCCCATCTTCAACAGGCAAAACAACCATTGTTGCGTCAACGGAAGGCAACGTCACCATCCCGGATCGGCAAGAGAAAATCGGGCTCAATGTGTACCGAAAAAAGTAGGATCGGTTCAGCCATCCAGCCCTATCAGTTTCATCGAATGGAAGGCCGTCTGTCTTTCGACAGGCTCCAGATTGAAACTTGGCACTGGGTAGGCACAAGATTGGATAGCCTCAAGAATGGCATTCCTGGGCAGCCCTAGAGGCACAAGAGACCAAAACCACAATTAGTTGTAGTATCCCTCATCTCGTGCGGATGCCCAAAATCCAGATCAATCCTGTGGATAGCCTCAAGAATGGTTGCATATCCGCCGGATCGCCTTACCCAAGACACTTCCATAAGCAGGAACCGGAGGACAGCATGAGGCACGAAGATATGAATGGTTGATACGGCGGTAACACCCACATCTAGGAATGCGATCATCTCCTCTACCGGTGGCGAAATCACCCGGCAAGGCCGAGCCACCGAAACCACAATTAGTTGTAGTATCCCTCATCCCGTGCGGATGCCCAACGCGTGGCGAACGTCCAGAGGGCGGGCGGCCGCCAAGCGATAGGTCACCATCACAGTCTCAGCGTGATCTTTCTTGAAAAGCCATGCGGGTATCCACAGTCGCACCGCTTTATCCACAGAACGTGGGGAGGGTGGCTCTGGCCGTGCTGCTGGATGCTTTGAACCCAACAGGCCCTCCGCAGACCTCCAGGGTATCCGATCGCCGCGGGAGTCAGCAGCCCGCAGGGCCGTACCGCAGCTTAGGGGCATCACATCCTTCACTGCGCCCGGCAAAGCGGTCTTTCTTCTTCGAATACATTGAGGTGTTCTACAATCGGACGCGTCGCACTCGACCCTCGGCTATCACTCCCCGGTCGAGTATGAATCGACCTTTCCACGAAACTGGGGAGGGTCACTTTGCTGACAATCGTATGGGATTTCTCACGGTGTGCGATCCACCCCTCTCAGGAGAGTCCCTTCCAAACCAAGCCCCGAGCCGCCACCCCTCGTGGCGCACTCGGACCATGGGCTTCTGTGAACTGCGAAACTCTGTTGAGGTCTCGAGATGAGTGCAGCGGTCAGAGTATTGGGCATCCTCGCTTCACTGTTACTATCCTCCTGTGCCTCACAGGCAGATCAGGTGTCTGGAGGGGCTGGGCAGCTTGGGAAAGTCACCGCGAATGGATACACAAAAGAAGGGTGCATGCTGAATCTGAAGCTGGCGGCACGTGAGCAACGCGTTCGTTTGAACCCGGACGATGTCACACTGAATTCCAATATCTTCCTCCTGATGTTCCCATTTCTGAATCAAGAAGCCTATCAGTGCACCGGAACGGTCGTTGAGCGCCAGAAACGGTTTACGCCGCGAGACAACCTGTACCCTATCGATTGACCAGGTTGCCTCACTCAGCTGGCCCCTCACATACCCTCTCAATTGACAGACACTGTTCCAGCCCATCACAGCGCACGGACAATGTTCTGCTGCTCAGGCATAACTTAAGGCCATCGGCGGAGGGTTACCCCGAATCCACGATCTGAAATATCCTGGCTTGCAAAGCAAATCACGAAGACGATAGGATCGCCTTGAGTCTTTCTCTTGTGCATGCACGCATGCGCGTACATCTGACACTGCCTTCCCATTCGTGTCACGTACGACAATTTGTGTTGCCCTTGGCTCAGGGGCACATCCTGGGTATGACGCGTTCTTTGACCGCATTTTGCAATCACCGCACCGTTGGGGGTAAGACATGATCAGGATATTCTTCATTTTCATTCTGGGAATCGTTGCCCTGCTTTCCGGAAATCCTCTGCTCTTGCTGCAGCGCCGTCTCATCGAGTGTGAGACACACCTTATCTGAGTCACGCCCACCGGTGCAGAAAGACTCCGAGTCCTCCTGTCATTCCGTTCTCAACCTCCACAGCCGGAATTGCGCTCGATCCAACCGAACAGACCGCTCTCGTCCAGACTACCGTAGTTGGAGCCCACAGGCCTTCAGCCTGATTCATCCGCGGCAGCAGCTCGTCGCTCAACTGCCGAGGCGAGAACAGGATGCCACGCCACGAGGACCTTCGGATAAAGAGCTGTCACATGAACTCAGTATCACGCAGAATAGTCTCCAACAGGCGAAACAACGCATCGATGAGTTGGAGCGACAACTTGCTGAAGGCAATCTGGAGAATGCCAAACGACGGATCGGCGAACTCGTCATCCAGCTCCATGCCAAGGAGAGTGAACTCTCCGCCCTGCGAGCCACCGTTCACGAAAACTCCAAAAAGTTTCGAGAAGACCTTGCAGCACAAACTGAAGACCTCGCCCAAGCCAAGCGCCGGGTCGCCGAAGTCGAACAGCAGATGGCAGCTACGGGGAAGGGGCAGGAATTGGCGCAGGCCAAACGCCGGGTCAGCGACCTTGAACAACAGCTGACAAAAAAAGAGCAGGACCTGACCCAAACGAAGCGCCGGGTTAGCGAAGCCGAACAGCAGATGGCCGGAAAGGAGCAGGACCTCGTTCAACTCAAACGACGTGTCGCTGAGATCGAACAACAGAGCGTTGGGAAAGAGTACGAATCCACGCAGGCCAAACGCCGGGCGACCGAGTTTGAGCAACAACTGGTCGGCAAAGAGCAGGACCTGGCCCAGGCGAGACGCCGGACCACCGAAGCGGAACAACAGACCGCCGGGAAAGAACAGGAGCTGGTGCAAGCCAAACGGCGTATTGCCGACCTCGAGCAGCAGATGGCGGCGAAAGAACAGGAATCAGCTCAGGCCAAGCGCAGAGCTGCCGAAGCGGAACAACAGACGGCAGGAAAAATGCCGGACCCAACTCAAGCCAAAAAACGGGTCGCCGACCTCGAACAACTGTTAGCAGGAAAAGAGTATGAGTCCGCGCAAGCCAAACGTCGGGCGACGGAATTGGAGCAGCAGACCGCTGCAAAGGAGCAAGAACTGACCCAGACCAAACGCCGCATCGCGGAACTCGAACAACAGACGGCTGGGAAGGAGCAGGACCCCGCACAGATCAAACGCCGTCTGACCGAACTCGAACAGCAGATGCTTGGCAAAGAACAAGAGCTGGTGCAGATCAGGGACAATCTGAAACAAGTCACGCAAAAGTATGCGGATCTTGGTCCGATGTTGATGGACCGGGATGCCGAGATTGCACGCACGAAACGGTTACTCGAAGATCTCGAACGGAGCTTGCCGAAACCAGATGAAGGCCTCCCCTCTCTGGAAGTGAGTCCGGCCGCTACGAATACGGCCGGCGAGCTTCCCCCCGATGCCAATCTGTCGGTGACCGATCTCCCCATTCCCGGTACCTCTGCTGGAGAGGGCACTGACGCCGGAAGCCTCGATCTGACCAAGATCAGCGACGCGCTTTCCGGTTCACTAGGAGAGGAGTTGAAGCGAGGCACAGTGGCCCTGCGACAGGAGCGGACCGCCCTGACGCTCGCGTTGGTCAGCAGTGAGTTATTCCCGCCGGGGGAAGCCACCGTCACACCGAGCGGCAACTCATTGATTGGACAGATCGGAGCGGTCCTACAGAAATTTCGCTATCGGCACATCGAAGTGACCGCACATACCGACACCAAACCGATCCGCAACGATGCGCGAAAGCTGTTTCGAGACAACCTTGAGCTCTCGCGAGCCCGGGTCGAGCAGGCCAGCCAAGCTCTGATCAACAGTGGGGTTGATGCCGATCGCGTGAAGGCTGTCGTGTATACGGCAGCGAAGCCACTGGACAACGACGAAAGCCGAAACAGGAACCGACGAATCGAGATCGTGGTGAGTTCATCCTTAGTAGGGCATTCACCGCAGGGGAAACAACCAGCTGGCAAGAAGCCACCCCAGTCCATTTCACTGAGTTCGCCCCGTCGACCATGAGTTTCTCCTCAGGGCAGGATCCTCTGTCTGTTACTGAGAGGCAAACCGCACATCCAGCACCCTTGGCTAAGGACCCATCACTTTCCCCCTATCGCCTTTCAGCACAAGGCCGTCAACAAGTCGAAGATGAACGGCTCACCCTTCTTGAAGAGATCTTCGACCCACTGTCTCGTCAACGACGCGCCTTAGTCCAACCAGGATGGCGGTGCCTTGAAGTGGGTGCAGGCCGCGGATCCATGGCCAGGTGGCTGGCCCAACAAGTCGGCGAACAAGGACGAGTCGTGGCTACCGATGTCGACACCACCTACCTTGAGCGCCTCACTATCCCAAACCTCGACATACGCCGGCACAACATTCTGAGCGATCCCCTGGACGAGCTTGGTCCCGGCTCATTTGATCTGGTTTGTGCGCGCCTCCTGCTCTTCTGGCTCGCAGGCAAACAAGAGAATGCTATTCGCCGTATGATGGAATGTTTACGGCCAGGCGGCTGGCTGCTTGACGAGGATGGTGACTGGGGTCTGGTTGCCCCTGTAGATCCTGCTCATCCCCACTATGAGCCGTATCATCATGTTTGGGAAAATGGGGAATGGTGGACAGTGCGTGGGTACGACCCGGCATTTGGGCGGAAACTCCCGGCACTGTTTGAGCGCTGTGGCTTGGTCAATCTCCGCCACAAGGCAAGTGCATCAGTTGTCAGGAGCGACAGCCCGTGGGGACGGTGGTGGCGCCAAAGTCTGGAAGGAATCCGCGCTTCCGAACAAGCCGATGGGAGCCTCACCGAAGAGCGATCCAAGGAATACAACGCCCTTATCACCCCACTGAATGACCCATCTTGTTGGTTGATGACAGCACCCATCCACGCCTGCTGGGGCCAACGAATCTGATGAGTGCCTCAGGGCTTCAGAGAGACCATTGAAGAAAGCTGTGAAATCTCTTCGACCTTGCAGAGACGACGAAGTTCATGAAGAGAGAGACTCAGCGGAAGGCAGCGCTGGCTGAAGCGTGGCGACCAAACTTTTGTCCAGGCGTGTGACTTTGCCGTTCTTGTCCGTCGCCGCCAACCGAGCCAAACCCTTTACCACGACACGCCCCGTCACCTTCTCACGGATAACATGTGAAAAGGTCAATGCTGCTCGAGTCACATCGCCGATTTCCGTTTCGATGACCAGTGTTTCTCCGTACCGGCCCGCTGAGCAATAGTCCACTTCTGCCCGTACGACAACAAAGGTGATGCCCTGCTCCATCAACGCAGCCACCGAATGGCCACGTATCTCAAGGTATTCGGTCCTGGCCCGCTCGAAATATTTCAGATAATTAGCGTAGTAGACGACCCCGCCGCAGTCGGTGTCCTCGTAATAGACCTTTATCTCCATTTACATATCAGATAGTTACTGAATACATTGCGAGACTTAAAACAAACTAAAAC
>JAMXAU010000093.1 GCA_024281365.1 Nitrospira sp. | reverse complement strand
CAATGTTTCTGTAGTCTTCTCCAAACATGAGTAACTTGTCAATCGGCACGGGACTCCAGCTGACGAGACGCTCGATTCCAGGCCGTGAGGCGTTGAATGTACCCTGGCACCTCCAGTTCAGAACAGGCGTTCGGCTACTGAATCTGCATACCGTCGTCCCAAAGGAGTGAGCCAAAGACGTTCGTGATCGGTACTTAAGAACCCGCCTGTGATCAGGTGCTCGATCTCAGAATCCCGGTCGGCCTCCGCAACTGCTTGCAGCGGTACCCCATGCAGAAGGCGTAAGCCGAACACTAAGGCGTCGCGATCTCGCTCACCGCGTGAAAGTCTTGTGGAATCGGTTATGGGCAGGTGGTTTTCATTTAGACCGGCCTCATACTGATCAAGATCCGCCACATTGCCGAACCTGGTTCCGTTCACATAGGATTGGGCGCTTGGACCAAGGCCGAGGTACTCACCGCCGGTCCAATACAGTAAATTATGACGACAGCGCCATACCGGTTTGGCGTAGTTGGAGATCTCGTACTGGATAAACCCCGCCTGTGCAAGAACCTGCTCTGTTGAAGACTCCATCTCCAATTGCAGTTGGTCGTCGACCGGTGACACTCGGCCTCGAGCAATGTCCTGAGCGAGTTTGGTTCCTTCCTCAATCGTCAAGGCATAACAGGAGAGATGGGATGGGTTAAGAGGGAGGATCAATTCCAGGGTACGTTGCCAATCTTGAAGCGATTGGCCGGGGAGTCCGTACATGAGGTCCAGGTTGATGTTGAGAAAACCGGCCTCGCGTGCCGCCTGAACGGCGGTTGCCGTATCCTGGACCTGCCCATGCCGACCGATGGGGACAAAATCCTGTTCCCGCATCGACTCTGCGCCGAAGCTGATTCTGGTGAAGCCGGCCTGTGCCAAGGTGGTCAGACCCTCGCGAGTGACGGAAGAGGGGTGGGCCTCCACCGTGATCTCGACGGTTGGGCTGGTCGGCCAGGTCGTCCGTATCACCTTCAGCAGTGAAACCAGTTGATCCGGTGGAAGGGCGGTCGGAGTCCCGCCGCCAAAATAGATACTCTGGAGCATACGGCTATTGAGCGGATGGTGACGGTGATGCAATCGAATTTCATGTCTGAGGGCTGAGCAAAATCTCGTCATGCGATCGACGTGTGCGATCTCAAGGTAGAAGGCACAGAAATGACAGCGATGCTGACAGAAGGGGATATGAACGTAGAGGCCGATCTCTGTGGCAGACGTCATCGTTCAAAGCGAAGCGGAACGGGTGCCGAGAAATCTTTGCTCAGGACAATCTCGATCTCATCGGTCGGCGAGACGCCTCGGTTCCGTACATGCGACGACCACCCTCTCTGTTGCCGGAGAGCGTCGAACACCGACTTGATCAATTGAGGTTTCATCCGTACTTCCCACTCTCGGATCCAGTTGGACTCGTCTTCCTCCCCGTCATAGTCATCCGGGAACGACGCTTCGAGCGTCACGCGAAGGCGAAAGGTTTTTTCTTCCTGATACATCCTGCCCCTCTCGTTGCGATTCTCTGGAGGTGATCTTATAATACTCAGCACAACCAGGGAGTTGTTGACTATGCCTATCTTCGAATATGTCTGCCGTGAATGCAATCACCGTTTTGAGCTGTTGATGCAGGGGTCAGCAGAAGCGGTCTGTCCCCAATGCAAGGCGACGAAGCTGGAGAAACAGTTTTCGGCTTTTGGTGTCGGCGCCACGGCCAATTGGGCCTCCTCCGGAACTCCCGGCTCTTGCGGCAGCTGCGGCGACCCCCGTGGTCCCGGGGCCTGCTCGATGAACTGACCGGACCGGACCCTAGTATCCATGAATGTTTCTACTGCAGCCAATGACAGGCTGCTGTGAGAGTGCCGGTTACACGTTTTTTTGGTATGAGTTTCAGGTTTCACGCTGCGAGTTTCAGGTTTCGACTTTCATGTTTTGAGGAAAACGTGAAACATTAAACTTGAAACCCGACACGAGACCCGTTAGCCAGATGCTTCACAAGGTTCGTGCCCCAAGCGGTTTCGGGACAAGCCAGTATGAAGAGTGTGGGCTAGTGATGGGTATGCCAGACGGACAGGCATTGACTCGAGCAATCTCGACGATTTCTCAATCCGACCCACTGATCAAGCTGCTTCAGCAAGTCCGACTGGGTCGTATGCAGGCCACGGATGCGGGCTTGCGCGCCGTCACAGAATCATGGCTGGGCATCTACGAACAGGCACTGAGCCTGGATGGCTTCACGCGATTCGACCTGCGCCGGCTCAATCCTGCTCCACGGCTTGCGGTACTCACTCAGGCTGGGGTGCTGTCCGATGACCATCCGGGTCTGATCTCGTTGAGAGCCTCCTATGAACGGGCGCTCAGCCGTGCGACCGGCGAGTAAGCTGCTGAGGTGGCTGGCCTCATTCCTGTTGCTCTGCACGGTTTCCCTACCATCGGTCCCCGCACGATCGGACGATGACCCAGGGCCTCGTCCGTTGCGGACAAGTTCTCTTCTCCAACTCGACCAGCTTTTTCCCTCCGGGACACATTTCCTCGTCAATCAGGGTGCTATCGAATCCTTTCTTGCTGCGATGGAGGGGACTCCGCCCGATTGGGCAACGGTGTATGGCCAAGGTCATCATGATCCTGATCACGATGAGCGGCTGTTCAACTTGAATCGCGAACGTGATGCGGCGCGTGAAGGGAATCCGACCTTGACGTGGCGACTCGCGTTTGTGTGGACCGGAGAGGTCTCGCACTTCGATGCCGATACCCGGTCCTATTCGGTGGCGGTCGGGCCGGAGTTGACTCCGACAAGCTGGGGCCTGGTTCGATTCAAACCTGAGGAGTTTCCCAGCAATTTGCGCGTGCGACCGGACAAGCACCTCGCTGATTGGATTGATAGAAGTCTTCGACGCCACGAATCTGTTCAGGTGTCCATCGTCATGGCTGGTACGCTCATCCCGACAGAGTCAATCATCTACGATTTCTCTCATGAAGCAGAAGGTGTTGGGCTTATCATGCCGGTGGTGAAGGTCGAACAGGTTGAGGTTGTTCTTGTGAAACCACAAGCGTGATGAGTCCAGTGTGGGTGGGGCTTCTGCTCTGAGGATTCAGGGATGATTTAGTCTGAGGCTGGCACTGGTGGGTCGACTAGAATACGTCTTTCGCACAGCGAAAGCCGATCCCGGTGGCACGGTCGGTGGGCAGGCCGTAGTCACGATCGGAGACGCGGAGGTTTCGTGCGGGCTTGAGCCAGGATCCACCTCGCACGACCTTGAGAAGTTTTCCGTTCGGGCCTTGAGGATCGGAGAGGGGGGCGTTGAGGTACGAATAGGGTTCATACCAATCCTGCACCCATTCCGCGGCGTTTCCGGTCATATCGAGGAGGCCATAGGGACTGGCTCCTTGGGGGAATGTTCCGATCGGGAGTGTCAACACTTCGCCGTTGAGTCCATGCTCCTGTGACGCACGCGCACCGTCGCCGGCCATCCAGAAGGCTTTCCATGCTGTTCCGTCTTTGAATTCGATCGTTCGTCCAGCCCAATAACTTGCGCTGTTGCTGAGGGAGACGTCCCAGTTCATTCCCCAGGGGTAGCGACGGCCATCCGGGCCACGTGCGGCCTTCTCCCATTCCGCTTCGGTCGGGAGCCGTTTCGCCTGCCACTGGCAATAGGCAACGGCGTCGTACCAGCTGACATTGACGACCGGATGGTGTTCGCTTCCTGGGAGTGGCACCGTCTTGTTCCAGAGGTTGAATTGCGGGGTGAGGTGGCTCGGTGGGGGATGTCCCGTGCTGTCGACAAAGTGTTTGTATTGGGCGTTGGTGACTTCACTGCGATCAATAGAAAAGGATGCGACATAGACCTGGCGTTGAGGGTGCTCGTCATCAAAACTCAGACCGTCCTCCGGGCTGCCCATGAGGAACTCTCCGGCTGGAATCACGACCATGTCTTGGGGAACCCCGGCCTGGGCTGTTGATTCGCAATTGGTAAACGCGAGGAGAAGCGTACAGCAGGCGAACAGTCGGACCATCATGAAGGCTTTGTGATCCCGCAGGATTTGGCGACTGCATCGCGATACTTCAGCCAAAGCGCGAGACTTTTGCGAAGGCACGCCAGGACCGATGGTCTGATTGCCGGTGGGGTGTAATTGACCACCATGTGATAGGCATCGTGACGATGTCCGGCTTCAACCAGCTGGTGCGCACGGATCAGATTCATTCGGTTTGGATGGATGCCATGATAGCGGACGAGGGGATGGATGTTGATGAGGGCCTCGATGTCTTTCGGCTGTTTCCTCTTTGATGGAGTCGTGAGTTCTGTGCGGTCCTTCACACTGCCTTCCACAAAAATTGTGAAGGTCGCAGCGCCCAGTACCCACTCACGGTGATGGGACATGCGATCAAGCCAGGCCCGGTAGCTGCGGGCCTCGGGCAGGAGACGGAACCGTTCAAAACTGTTGCGGCTGAAGCGGAGTCCCTCCATCATCGTTAAGAAGAGTTCTGGATGAGACGTTCCCAACGAAAGCCCTCCGGTTTCCTCCTCATAGATATTTTCAGCCAACATATGCCGGGCTGAAGGGGGTGGATTTTTCCCGAGAATTCTGGCTAAGAAGATAGGAAAGTCACGAACGTAGACGGCGTATTCTTGTTGAAAGTGAATCTTCAGTTGGGCATGCGTGAGTCGGCCGGACGCAAAATGGTCCCAGGCCCAATGATGCTTGTTGTCCATGAGTTGGAGCAACGATTCAAGGAACGCTGATTTCGTCATGTGAACCGACATGATGCCTTGCCTCTTTGAGGTGGTGTCGTTACAATTCGGAATCCAGAGGAAAGAAAATGAAAGCCATCACTATCCAGAATCCTGATGAGATCCTGACGCTCCTGGCCGATGTGAGTCTTCGGGGAACAGGGTTTACGACTGAGTCCTTGCTTGATTATGCCTTAGAAGAAGGCTTCACCGAACCCATCTTTCTCAATGCCAGCGGCGAAGATCCTACCGCGTTTTTCAAGGGCGAGCCGAACGCCTGGGCCATCTACCAAGTCCGTGAATGGAAACGTGTCCTCACGATCTCAGGCGGCCCGGGTCAAGAGCGGCGTGCACGCATCACGGAAACGCCCTAACCCACATGATTCATGAACGCTTCTACGGCAACCACCGATACGCCGCTGCGACAATATTCGTCGTTTGTGAAATGTGACGCGTGAAACGTTCGAATTCACAAACGAGATACGCGCCCCCTGCGACGCCTCATGATGTGCAGCGTCTCGTCGGTTTCGTCACGGACCGTCATAATTACTGTGGGCCAACGCCTGGTTCAAGTGTAGAACGGGGATGAGGAAAGTGCAATCGATGGGTAGGTTTCGGAGGTGAAGACTCGATCAAGGGAGCCATGATGCGGATGATCCATCTCATGAATGCGCAGGACGTTGGAGAGCTCGCCATGATCAAGAGCTTGCTGGACGGTAATCGCATCACGTATGTCGTCCATGGCGAACATGTCAGCAGTCTGTATCCCGGAGTACCGCTTGTCGGGAGTCGCGTGATGGTTGATGCGGCTGATCACGCCCGTGCTGAGGTACTTCTCGGGCGACTCCGGCTCTCCATCCGAGACACATCCCCTTGAATGAGGAATAAACGAGCGAGTCTTTGCAGGGCCGCTTCGCGGGAGGATGTTCAAACGGCTGGCCATTTCAGATGTCGTCGTGTGCCTCGAACACGAGCGACCGCTTCACGCGGTTGTTAGGGCTGGATTTTCGGGTGCGGCTTGTCGGTGGGGAAGTTCTGAGCTTGTCGTTCGCGAGATCCTTCGTACCATCCTCCCTTCAGGATGCCCTCCTCGAAATAGAGATAGCGGTGACGGACCACCGAGGTGCTTTCCCAATCTTCGAAGATCCACTCCTCCTGCCGGATTCCATCTTTGGTGAAGGTCGTATTGATCGTCTGTGGGCCACCCCAGGCTTGTAATACCTGTTCCTTGCTCATTCCCACCATGACGCGATGTTGCTCAATGTGCTTGCGAAAGTCTGGATCGCCGAGTTGCACGATCATCGGCCAAACCACCGCCATCAAGACAAAGAGAACAAGCCCTGTATAAATAATGATCCGCACAGGGCGACGACGAATGAATGACGGCTCATTCGTGTCGGAATCAAGGGACAGCGGTTGAGATCCAGCAGCCATGGTGTGATGGGAAAATTGAGATGCTAACAGCGCACTCGCGCCAGAGTCAAGGAAGTGCAATTAATGCCCTGTAAAATCAAATGGATACAAAGCTAGCTATACTTAAGAGGGCAAAAACATCGGTGATGTCGTGAGATTTTCTGCGGTGAGCATCTAACGAGGTAGGTCGATACATGATCGTCAAGCGATGCTGTTGGGTGTTGTTCATGTGCCTCTGTGTCGTGTTGGGGCAGGGGCTTTCTGTCGAAGCCTGGGCGACAACGATCTATTCGTATATCGATGATCAGGGGAATTTGGTCTACACGGATGCGCTGGAAACCATTCCCCAAAAGTTTCGAGCGAAGGTGAAAGCACATGAGCAACCCGATGCGGTGACGAAGCCGCCGTCGACGCTGCAGTCAATGCAAGACAAAGTCAAAGCACAAGCTAAGAATTTTGGCTGGGAGCTGTCATCGGTGCATATTGATGTGGCGGGGTTGGCACCGGAGCAGTCAAAGATTGTGACTCAAGCCGGCATCGCTGCGGTGGTCCTGCTGCTCATCATGTTTTTCAGTAAAAACAGCCCGATGGTGCGCTTATTGGCCTTGGGCCTCTTGATCGTCTTGGGGATCGGGACACCCGTACTCATGTATACCAGCGACGGCGGCCCAATGGATCGCATGAAAGAGAAAGCGGTCGCTGCAGGACAAACTCAGCAGAATCGTCTTCAGGTCTCGCCTTAGCCCGCGTTACTTCTTGGGCCCTTCTAAGACGACCACCGATACGCGATACTCACCGTCGCTCGCTCATTCATCCTGAGTTTCAGGTTTCATGTTCAACGTTTCAAGTTATCCGGAAACCAAAAACCTGAAACCTGAAACTTGAAACATTACACTCAAAACAGTTGGCCACGACGCTTCACCGTTCGACCGTTCGACAAGCTCACGGCCCTGAGTCCAGTCGAAGGGCGAGATACGCTTAGCTACTCCGCATAGTGAGGAACCGGGATGGCTTTCAACGACCGCGGTGGGGGGATCGATTGCTTCTCGAATTGAAGAGAAAAGGGGTTGAGGGTCGGTTCATGCGTGTGTCGTAACCGCCTGGTGATGAACTCCACGCTCTGTGCGCTGATCTCGACGCGATCGATTCGTGACTCTCTTGTCAGACGGTCAGGAAGTCCCTGCAGTGAGAACAGTTGAAAACAGAGGGTCCAATCGAGCTGATCCTTGCCTGGTTCCTTGACGATGAAGCGGGCGTCCGGTGAAGCAGGCCCTTGAAACAGCAGTACCCAAATATTGGATCGAAACGTGGGACTGGTCGGATCCGATGAGGGGTGAAATTCAGGAATCAGTGAGGGGAGTCTGGTAATAGGGACCGGGTGGGGAAACTCAATGTCGACCAACCGCACGATGAGCGGACGATTCTCATCGTCACCATTCAGGTCGACCGCATAGCTGAATGAATAGCGGATCTCGATTCCTTCGCGGGTAAACGTATAGACATCCTCGCCGTTTTCGGGAGAAACCAGTTTGCTGAAATAGGTCGCCCAATCGGTGATCGGATAATACGTGAAGACCCTGAGCGCGGACTTACGATCACGCACCGCTTGGGGCCTGCCAAGTTTCTCGTGCAATTCTTGTTGGGAAAGCCCAAGGAAACCGTCTTCGAAATAAGGAGTTGCCATGGTGATCGAGGGGAGAGCAGCGAGCAGGAGGACGCACAAGACAAGGGCACGCGTGCTGGAGCGGAGGAGGGTCGAGAGGGACATCACCGGCATCGTAGCGAGGCATCCAAATTCATGTCAAGAAAATGACCGCCGGCTTGCCGCGTCGGAAGACCTTCCAGTATGATCGCGACGAATCACTCAACAACTATCCGATCCTGAGAGAAGGTGACAATGCTCAGACAAGAGAAATGGCCCATCGTGGAGATGCTGAACGAACGGATCCTGATCCTTGATGGCGCGATGGGGACGATGATTCAGCAGCGGAAGCTGGATGAGGCGGCCTTTCGAGGTGAGCGCTTCAAGGATTGGAAGAAGGATCTCAAGGGGCATAACGATCTGCTGAATCTCACGCAGCCGTCGGTCATCGAAGACATTCATCGGCAGTATTTGGAGGCCGGTGCGGATATCATCGAGACCAACACGTTCAACTCCCAAGCCATCTCGCTGGCGGATTACGGCATGGACCGGCTCGGGTATGAGCTGTCCAAAGCCGGTGCCGAGTGTGCGAGACGAGCCGTCGTTGCGGTGCAACAGGCACAGCCGGGACGGCGATGTTTCGTCGCCGGGGCGATCGGCCCGACGACCAAGACCTCATCGATTTCTACCGATGTGAATAACCCTGCTGCCAGGGGCACAACGTATGACGAACTGGTCCTGGCGTACGGCGAGCAGGTGCGCGGGTTGCTCGACGGGGGGGCGGATCTGCTATTGGTCGAAACCATTTTTGATACCTTAAATGCCAAGGCGGCATTCTTCGCGATTCAAGAGGCCTTTGCGTCCGGTGCCCGGCGGGTTCCGATTATGGCGTCGGTGACGTTCATCCAGGCCGGCAGTAACCGCGGGGTGACCGGTCAGACGGTCGAGGCATTTTGGAATTCAATCTCCCATGTGCCGCTGTTGAGCGTGGGGATGAATTGCGCGTTGGGGCCGAAAGAAATGCGTCCGTTGATCGAAGACCTGTCTCAGATCGCGCCGATTTACATCAGTGCCCATCCCAACGCTGGTCTGCCGAATCCTCTGTTGCCGACCGGATTTCCAGAGACACCGGAAACCTTGGCGCCTCAGTTGCGCGACTGGGTGAACAATGGATGGCTGAATATCGTCGGAGGCTGTTGCGGTACGACACCGGCCCACATTCAGCACATCGCGGAAGCGGTGCGCGGGGTGAAGCCGCATGTGCCATCGACGGTTGAGCCCTACACGCGCTTGAGCGGACTCGAAGCCGTGACGATCAGGCCTGATTCGAACTTCGTTAATATCGGTGAACGCACGAACGTGACCGGCTCGCCGGCCTTCGCCAAGCTGATTCTCACAGGGGATTATGAGGCGGCCCTGTCGGTAGCGCGTCAACAAGTCGAGGGCGGGGCCCAGATCATCGACATCAATATGGACGAGGGCATGCTCGATTCCAAGGCGGCCATGGAGAAGTTCCTTCGGCTGGTTGCCTCGGAGCCGGATATCTGCAAAGTGCCGATTATGGTCGACAGTTCCAAGTGGGAAGTGCTGGAGACCGGCTTAAAGAACATCCAAGGCAAGGCGGTCGTGAACAGTGTCAGTTTGAAAGAAGGTGAACAGAAATTCATCGATCAGGCGACGCTGATCCGTCGCTACGGCGCGGCGGTCGTCGTGATGGCGTTTGATGAGAAAGGCCAGGCCGACACGCTGGAGAGGAAACGGGACATCTGCGCACGTTCCTACAAGATCCTGACGGAGCAGGTTGGGTTTCCTCCGCAAGACATCATCTTCGACCCGAATATTTTGACTGTGGCGACGGGCATTGAAGAACACAATAATTACGCGGTCAA
>JAMXAU010000092.1 GCA_024281365.1 Nitrospira sp. | reverse complement strand
CTGTGTCCTGTGCCTATGATCCCAGCAGACCGGCAATCCGCGATATTTCATTTTCTGCACGAGAAGGCGAAATCCTCTGTTTGCTCGGACCGTCCGGCTGTGGCAAGACCACCGTCCTACGAGCCATCGCCGGGTTTGAACCAGTTCGGTCCGGACAAATCTTTTTATCGGGCCGGTTGGTTTCCTCTTCCTCAGGAACAATTCCAACGGAGGACCGCCGTGTCGGCATGGTCTTTCAGGAATACGCCCTCTTTCCACACCTGCGCGTCGCCGAGAACATCGCCTTCGGGCTTCATCATCTGTCGCGGGCGGAACGGACATGTCGGGTTCAAGAAATGCTGCGGCTGACCGGCCTCGAAGGGCTCGACCGACGCTACCCGCATGAGTTGTCGGGAGGACAGCAGCAGCGAGTGGCGCTTTCCCGAGCGCTGGTGCAGAATCCTGTCTTGCTTCTCCTCGATGAGCCGTTCAGCAACCTTGACCCCGATATGGCGGGCCGTATGCGGCAGGAAGTCCATGCCTTGTTACGCCGGATGAAAACCACGACCATCTTAGTGACGCATGATCATGACGAAGCCTTCGCCATGGCGGACCGCATCGCCGTCCTGAATCAGGGAGTGCTCGAGCAGATGGATTCCCCGGAGCTGATTTACCATCTCCCCGCCACGCGGTTCGTGGCCGATTTTGTGGGCCAAGCCGACTTTGTCACCGGACGGATTCAACAGGGGTTGGTTCACACGGAGCTGGGTGAATTCCCCAATACGCTCAACGGTGCGGAAGGAGCCGCGGTCGTGGTCATGATTCGTCCGGACGACATTCATCTCAGGCCTAACCAATCGGCAGAATCCAGGATCGTCACTCGACAGTTCCGAGGCTCTGAAAATCTCTATGCCGTCCGGCTCCCTTCCGGCCATATCATTCATAGCAGCGAGAGTTCGACCAGTGTCTACCAGGCTGGCACTGCCGTCGAATTGCGGGTTTCGGCGACACATACCGTTTTATTTGATGCGATGAGTCTTCCCGATATTCGCAAGATGCGCGACCTTCTGAAAACAAGACAGCGAAAGCGAAATGAACTTCCCGGTTGACAGAATCAGCGAATGGATGGTATTGAGAAACATTATCAGAAAGTGAGAGTAGCGATAAGGGAATCATCGTCATGGAAGCGCTAAAAGAAATCGTGGACTATGGAATCATTGGCCTGCTGTTTGTTTTAAGCGTCTGGGCTGTGGCCGTCGCCGTCGAACGATGGCAATTTTATCGACGGATCGACCCTTCCCATTATCCTAGTCAGCAGCTATTCGAGATCGCTCTCACCAAGCGGTTGGTCATTATCGGGACGGTGGCAGCGAATGCTCCCTACATCGGACTGTTGGGAACGGTCCTTGGAATTATGTTGACCTTCCATACTCTAGGGACTTCGAAGACCATTGCCGTCAGTACAATCATGGTCGGGTTGAGCCTTGCACTTAAGGCTACTGCGGTAGGGCTTCTAGTGGCTATCCCCTGCGTCGTGATGAACAACGCCCTCCGAAGGCGAGTGTCCGAGCTGATCTCCCTGTATAAAGCGCAACAGCAACATGGATAAAGAATTGAACCAAATCAACGTCATCCCTCTGGTTGACGTCATGCTGGTCTTATTAGTGATCGTGTTGACGACGGCAACGTTTATTACTACCGGTCAGATTCCAGTCGATTTGGCCAAAGCGACCGAAGCTTCGGATAGAAAAGATGTCCCGGTGGTTATTACGTTAACCTCGCAAGGGAAGATGTATCTGAACGATTCTGCCGTGCCTGAAAATGGATTGCGAATCGTGCTTGAGCGCCAACCAAGGGAATCATTGGTGGTCGTCCGCGCCGACAAGGTCACGATCCTGGAACGGTTTGTCCAGGTGGTGGATGAGTTGAAAAGCCTGGGCTTCGGACAGGTCAGCCTTGAAGTGGTGAAATCATGACGTCGCTCCCCTCAAGCTATTCCATTCATGCCCGCCTGCATCGGCAGGGGTGGGCCTATTCTGTAGTGTTCCATGCGATGATGGCCGCCGGTGCTGTGGGCCTGATGTCGGGATTCACGCTATCGGTTGAACCCAATTCCTATCAGTGGAATGTGGCATTGGTTCAATCACCAGGTCCTCAACCGACAGTGGAGCCTCTCCCGGAAAGCAGACCTGAACAGCCACAGAAAATGCAGACTGTAAGACCTAAGTCGGTACCGTCCCACGTGATGACGAAGCCGGTTCAACAAGAGGTGATCCCTCATCAGACCCCGCAATCCGTCCAGGACGTTATGGAAGCGACCACTGTGAATCAAACCGCTTCGACCGCGATCACACAAACTGTCGAGCATCATGAAGTGACTCAGGATAAGGTCGCGGAAGAAGAGCCTCTACCGACGCAAGAAGTCGCTTCACACGAACCCGCCACGCCAGCTGCGGAACCGGTCGCCCAACAACCTCTAGTCCACGCGACGAGCGAGACACCACCGCAACAACTCAGCGCCGAACCGGTCGTAGCTTCGGCAGCCCCTTTCAAGGCAGCACCGGCAGTCAAGGCAGACTACGGATGGCTGATGAGGGCGTTGCTCGGGCGAATCGACGAGCTCAAAAACTACCCGGTCATGGCTCGAATGAATCGCTGGGAAGGCAAGGTGATTCTCCGGGCGGTCATTCGAGATGACGGTCAGGTATTGATGGTAGATGTACAAGAAAGCTCCGGCCGGTCGATTCTGGATAACGATGCGATGGAAACCCTAAAAAAAGCCTCTCCGCTCAAACTGGACTACCCGTTAGGGAAACCACAAGTCGCGATCCTGATGCCGATCAGTTATTCGCTCCGGTAAGTTCACGTATGATGGCTTCATGGAGCATTTCGGCATGAGATCCCTATCGGCATTGCGTACGTGGATGAAGATGATTGATATGAATCAACCCGATCGTCTCCTCTATGTCGAGAGACGTTACCGTTCAATATCCTGAGCTTTTTGCTCTTCTGTAGCAGAAGCCTCATTGTTATTCACCCCTAGAGGCCATTAGAGCCCATCGCGCAAGGAGGAAGCGTGTGAACAGGTTGTCGTTTTTGAAATTGAGAATAGGAACTAACATTATTATCACTGGTCTCGCGCTGATAGTTGCATTCACGAGCAACCTACCCGTGGGTGCTGAAGAGCCGGCACCGCAAGAAACTTCAACTATGGAAGATGTGCCAACCCAGAAGTCTTCCACGGACAAGGGGGCCCAGTCTAAGTCTTCGACGACGGCACAGGAGGCTTCTGCGACTGAATCCACACCGGTCGAGCCAAAGCCGTTGAAAATTCCCTTGACCGAAATCATCGGGACATCGCCAACGGCGATGGATCACATTCCCGGATCGGGAAAGGTGGTTACCTCTGAATCAATCCAGAATAACCACCGATTCACCATCAACGAAGCTCTGAGGGAAGTTCCAGGTGTTCACATCCGGGACGAAGAGGGATTGGGCATCAGGCCCAATATCGGCATCCGTGGTTTGGATCCGACCCGGAGTCGGAAAGTGCATATCATGGAAGACGGCGTACCGATCATGTTGATGCCTTACGCTGATCCCTCGTCATACTACTTTCCGCCGATCTTCCGATTCGACCGAATCGAAGTGCTGAAAGGTAGCGGCCAGCTGATGTACGGCCCCCAAACTATCGGAGGCGTCATCAACCTGATTACCCGCATGCCGCCGACGACGCCGGAAGGACATTTCCAAGTATGGGGTGGCAACTTGAACTACCTGAACACACACTTCGACTACGGAGGCACCTGGGGCAAGAGCGGTTATTTGGTCGATTACACTCATTCGCAAATGGATACCCCTCGGTTCACCAATATTCGTGCAAAGACCGATGACCTGACGTTCAAATTCGTCCACGAGCTGACCGAACGGACTCAGATCCTCGCGAAGTTCAATTACTATCGCGAAAATTCAGGGATCGGGTACCAAGGCCTGACGGAAGCGGACTGGTCGCTTCGTGGCAGTGATCGGCAGACCCCGTTCAACAACGATCGTTTCGACTTTCTGCGGCTCGGCTATCATGTCGCTGTGAATCACATGTTCACGGCGAATCTGACCTCAACCATCAACCTCTTCGGTCATTATATTCAGCGAGACTGGTCACGTCAGGCGCAGCAGGGTGTTGATGCGGGTGGTGCACCAGTCGGCGGTGTACAGCTCGGTAATTCTCTACCCGCCACCGCTTTTAGCGTCGTCCCGGCGAATCAGCGATTCACCAACGAGCGGGAATATTGGGTGTGGGGAATCGAGCCTCGGTTTCATTATCTCCACTCACTGCTAGGGATAAAAGGCGAAGCGGATTTCGGAGCGCGGTATATGTACGAGCAATCGGACCGTAAACAGCTGCGCAACCTTGTATCCGGCTTAGGAGCATTCTCAAGTTGTGTCGGTGTGATAGGTGGAGGCAACGACAGTTGCCTTGGCGAGAACAATAAGCGCACAACGAACGCCTATGCATTTTTCGCTCAAGAGCGGTTGTTCTTCGGCCCGTTCACGGTGACACCGGGGCTCCGTGTCGAACATATCACCTATGATCAAGATAACCGCTTGGCTAGTGTGAACAACGGCAACGGGTCTTTCGGCAAGACCAACTTTACTGAAGTATTACCCGGAGTGGGTGTAACCTACTCTCCGTTCAAGAACAACACATTCTTCTTCGGCGCCCATCGTGGTATGGCGCCGCCACAGATCTCCGACGCCATCACCGGCACCGGACAAGTCGTGGATCTGGGACCTGAACTGAATTGGACCTACGAGTTAGGTGTGAGAGGGAATCTGGTTCCGTGGTTAGGGTACTCGGTTACCGGTTACCAGATCGATTTCTCCAATCAGATCATCTCTCAGTCAGTGGCAGGCGGCATCGGCGCCACCTTGACAAGCGCTGGCAAAACGCAACATCGCGGGGCCGAGGTTGCCGCGCAACTGGATATCTTGGACGCCGTGACCGGACGGAATGACGATCAAGATGTCACGCTCGATTTCAACTATACGTGGGTTGCTCAAGCAAATTTTCAAGGAGCGCGTAATAGCTCTATTACTGGTGGTGCACTACTACCGGGCGAGCCAGCAAACTTTAATACCAGCGGCAACCGTCTCCCCTACTCTCCGGAACATCTCATCTCAGCAGGGATCGGCTATGCCAACCGGGCCTTCAGCTTCGGGCCGTTTAACGCCAGAGTCGAAACGCAGTGCGTCAGCGATCAGTTCGCCGACGACCGCAACACCGTGATTCCCACGCCGAACGGACAGCGCGGGATCGTGCGAGGCTGGTGCATGCTGAACGCGTCGGTCAACCAACACGTGAAGAAAATCAATACGACCTTTTTCTTCACGGGGAAGAACATGCTCGGACAGGACGTCATTGTGGACCGATCACGGGGCATCTATCCCGGCCTTCCGGCGCTTTGGCAAGCCGGAGCACGGTGGACATTCTAGTGTAACGGACAATCGGGCAGCCACGAGACCGTGGCTGCCCGACCCCGAGTATTCGACGCCATGAACGCTCAACCTCACACAATCACGAACGAGGCTTACACCCCAGAACAGGTTCGCTGTTTCTGCGGGCAACTGGTCGCACGTCTCATCGAGACAGGAATCGAGCTGAAATGTAAACGCTGTCGGATCGCGTGGATACAGGACCACAGGAGTGGCGGCGACCTTCGGATGCGCCGCACCGCGTAGCGGAGTAGCCCATTGAGCTGGGCCAAATCCGTGGGCGCGCTGTTGGCCAAGGCGCGGTCGGCCTGGGCCCAGACATATTCCGCCGGACAGAGTTCCGGAGCGTAAGCCGGGAACTCTTCCACGCGGAGCCTTGGATAGGCGGTGATCCATTGTTTGACAGCTTTTCGACGATGAATGGCTCCCCGATCCACAGCAGGACAACGCAGCCCCGCAGATGCCGGAGCAGGTGGCGCAAGAATGCTCCAACATCCAATCCGTGAGATTGCGGCGGCGCAGCTCTGAGAGAGAGCGCTACTCGCCTGCACTTGGGCGACACAATCAGCGCACTGATCGCGGAGATCCGATCCTGTTTGTAAAAATAGTGCACGACCGGCGTGTGTCTTTTCGGCGCCTAGGTATGGACCACGTTCGGGATGAGGAGGAAGCCCGATTCATCGAGGAAGACCAGATGGGCCCCACGTCGTGCGGCGTTTTTATATGGGGCCAGCGTGTGCGCTTCCACCGGGCGATCGCCGCGTCGTCCCGTAGCGGGGCTCGGCGTTCGGGCTTCTGACAACTCCATCCCAACTGAGTCAGGAGCTTCCAGACATGACAGGGATGGTAGCGCACCCCGAACTGCTGGTAGATTAGCTGCGCCACACGTTGCAAGGTCCATAAATCGGTTCGATAGCCCTGGCCAGGGGCCCCTTCAGGAGCAGGTCGCCAGCCGCTTCTTCTGCGCCACGGAGAGGCTGGAGGGACGACCGGGGGTGGGTCGTGACCGCAATCCAGGGAGCCCCTGTTTTCGATAGGCCTCGGCCCACCGGAATACGAAAGTCACGGAGGCACCCACGGCCCGTGCGATCGCCAACAGGGCGGTGTCCGCCTTAAGCAACCGGATGGCCTGTCGGCGTCGCCGTTCTAGTTGCTGGGCGGTTCCTGGAGGTCTCATGCCCCAGAGTATAGTTCACGCGCATTGCCACTTCATTATTTATACAAAGATCATAATACGGGAGGGCGCTCTTGCCGGATTCGACACACGATAGATCTCGACAACAAAAAAGCCTCTTGACAGTCCTTCTGATGACGGGAATGTTTCTGATCATCGAGGTGGTTGGCGGCCTGCTCACGGGAAGCTTAGCGTTGCTGGCCGATGCCGGTCATATGTTGACGGATGTAGCGGGCATCAGTCTGAGTTTATTCGCCATCTGGTTTGCTTCCAAGCCGCCCACGGTGACCAATACCTATGGATACGTGCGCATGGAAATTCTGGCCGCGCTCGCAAACGGCGTGTTGCTGCTCAGCATGGCGATCTTCATTCTTTTCGAAGCCTATCAACGCCTCTGGTCGCCGCCGGACGTGTTAGCCGGCCCCATGTTGACGATCGCGGTCGTCGGGTTGGGCGTGAATCTCACCAGCATGTGGCTGCTTCATAAGGGCGCCGATGAGAGTTTGAATCTTCGCGGCGCTTATTTCGAAGTGCTCGGTGACGCCATGGCCTCGCTCGGCGTCATCGCCGCTGCTCTCATCATTCAATTCACAGGATGGACACTTGCCGATCCGTTGATCAGTGGAGCGATCGGCCTGTTCATCCTGCCTCGCACCTGGCATCTGATCAAGCAAGCGGCACAGATTTTAATGGAAGGCGTTCCACCGCACCTAGATGTCCGAGCGATCGAAACTGCCATGCGTGTGTCCCATGGTGTCCGCGATGTCCACGATCTTCATGTTTGGACGCTCACTTCAGGGAAGGAGGCCATGAGTGCTCATGTTTTGGTGGAGGATCTGTCTGATGGCCAGCATATCTTGAAAGATCTTCAGGCGCTTCTCCGCGAACGATTCGGCATCGAACACACGACGGTCCAGCTCGAAAGCGACCGCTCGTCGCTTCTCCGAATCAGCCCCGGATCAAACCATAAGAAATAGATTGAGAGACAAGATGGCCAGCTATACGACAATCCCATCGGCGGGATGGGCTCGGCAATGAGCAGTTGGTTGAAAACTAAAGGAGAGCCAGCATGCACGAACCAATGATAGGACTTTGGGGCCTGGTTGGTTATGTGTTGATGATTGCTTTTTTCGCAGTGGGAATAGTCGCAGTCGTACTGTGGGTCAAGTCATGGTTAGAACAAGGACGGCCTGGCACACCGTCACAAGAATTGGAATCAGCGTTAGAGATTCTAAAAAAGCACTACATTCGGGGAGAGATCAGTAAAGAGGAATTCGAAGAGAAGCGCAAGAATCTCCTGTAATAATCCAAAGGGACAGTCGAAGCTCGAATTTAGGAATGGTATGCCGGTTCGATAGGCAACGGCAATGGAGGTCTGACAAGGCGATTGATAAAGTTCGCCATAGTTTTGACCTTGTACAACCGCGCTGGTCCCACAGCTAAAGAGCCACTGTGGCGCTGACAGTCAGTTTGGCTTCTCGTCGGATACTGCGGTAGCTTTGGTACCGTAATCTTTGTCTTATCCGCTCGATGAGCTCCCCACCATACAAAGGAATTGCTGTCGCACTGCTGGTGATTAATTTAATTGAGGTCGGTGTATACGCATCAGCTCGCTCGTTCATGCCACGAGTCGCAACATGTGCATCATTACCAAGCAGTCCGCCTCCCGTTTGGCCAGCGAACCTGTCGTTCATGGCCGGCTATGTCGGCACGCCAAGCCTGACCCGGTAATCTCTTACAAACGGCGCTACTGAGGAAATCGATTTGTGGAGGGCATAGTCTTCAACGATACCACCGCCGAGTCCTACGTCTCTAGAACATAAAATATGCGCCGACACCAAATGATTCGGTCTTCTGCGAATAGAAGAATTGCCCATACGGATTATATCCGTGATAGTAGTTGATGAGAATCCGAAGTCGCCTCAGGAAACCGGCCCGAGACATCTCGAAGCCCATCAAGAGGTTCGTATTGATATGCCAGTCCTGCGCCTCGACGGATTTAAAGTCGGTGGTCAGAATAGGTGTAAAGAGGATCGGATTCGAGAACAGACCAAACACATATGATCGCCCCAACGGCGTCGGCGTCCGCGCTTCGAATCCCCATTGTCCTGTAAAGCGGTCGATCGTGGACGGTTGCCGGTTAACCAGCACCGCTCCTCCCCCATAAAGGCGTAACCATGTCTGGAAATCATACGACACGGTCATGTCCACTTCCTCATACTGGAGGCCGATCGATTTGAATCCAGGGTGCGCCCCCAGGAACTCATCCCCGATGTGACTGCTCTGGTGATAAAAGCGCAGACGCGCCGACCAGTTTCCGTGACGCCAGGTCAGCGGGACGCCGACGTTGAAGTCGACATTGATAAGTTCCGCATTCGACGTATCCAAGTCAAATTGCGCAAAAATGCCGGTCAGCAGGCTGATCTGCCAGCCGTTACATCCCTTGCGCCTAGTATAAAAACCGACATTCTCACCAATACCTATCGATCCGATATTCGCATTGGTCCTTTCAAGGCTTGATTGGGTGGTTTGCCAGAGAGCGAAGAACTGCGGCTGTTTCGGATCGGCTAGGAGGGGGCGAAAGAGATCGTCAGTCGGAAATGTATCACTGATCGTTTCACTATCCGAGAATTTGGAAACCTGCTGGTAGCGACAATCTAATACCTTGTTTGGCGGCGCATCATCCGGCTTCTTGTCATCACCTGCATAGGCCTTTCCTGCCAGCAGATACATGATTATTATGATCGCGACAACGCCCCGTTTATACAGCACTCTTCGACCCATGCCATTCCTCCCCCCCGACGTTTTGTGTGAAGCAAGACAAGCGCGTTTCTAACAGCATATTTCGGATAGGCATGCAAAGAACGATACTCACCGGTCACCTTCGTCCGTGGATAATCCTTTTCATGCCAAGGGATTGGGCCGGATGACCGCTCTGCGATACATCATGAACGAATGAGCCATAACTTTGTGCGAACACTGAACGCGAAACTGGCCTAGTCAGAGGAAGCCAAGCTAAGAAAATCGAATACAGCTTGCCCACGCAAGCTGCAGGTCTATCAGAAGAGGCGAATCGCATAGTTGGACTTTTAGGCCTGTGCAGGCCATCGCGGAAAGACAGATGCAAAGGGTTTTCGTGCCAATACTTACCACATGGAAAACTGATCTAAGACTTTGGCAGACTTACCAGCCTTGATGGCAGTATTGGTCTTAAAATTCGACTAATGACCAATTGGTTAGATGCACCGAGAAGTTGGGTGAAGATCTGCCATTGATTACCACAAAAAAGTAATGCACTATCGATCAAACAGCAACACAAGCAGCCTAAGCAGGCTATGCGTTTTTCGGCCTCTGCGCAACTTCGTGACGAAGAATACGGAAAGGCTAAGCGAAAGAGCAAAGAAGCAGAACCTGCAGCGCCTATTGTCCAGAATATTTACGACACTTACTGCAACGTGCTAAGGACCATCTGGCTAGTTAGTTCCTTCTTGTGGCGCTGCACTCTTCAGCAATTTGGTGCTCGACAAACATCAATATAGTGAGGCGCTTAGCGGCCGCTTCTAATCAATGAAGCTCCGTCATCGATTCGGACACTTTTTCAGTCGCAATTCTTCCCTTTCCTTCGATCACTGTCCCCATTTTCTGTCAAAGAAATGACGTGTGGTACCGTTGTGTGGCAGGTTAATTGACGCCCGTCCTTATTGCAATCGTGTACTATGTTCTGATTATTCCTTGGAATTCATTGAATTAACAAATTATCGTGACTAATTGGTATTTATTTTGCTTATACGGGATTACTATGTCACGAATCAAGTCAGAGAGAATGCTGAAAGGATAAGCTGAGCGAATGTTAAAAAGTGGAAGAAATCGAGGAAATACGATCGACTTAAGGTTAATATCTGATTCGACTGCCACTGGCTGGCAGACGGAGGGTGGGCCATGAAAATTTTTGACGAATCGTTTGAATTGGCGCGGGTTTTGGATTTACGATCGGTCCAGCACCGTGTGAGTATAGCCAATATCGCTAATGAAGAAACACCAGGGTATCGTGCCAAAGAGCTCCACTTTAAAGATGCATTAGCTGCTGCGCGTCAGGATGCCATGGGCGTGATTATGCATACAACGAATGCCCGCCATCTGATGCTACCAATCGTGACCACCGAGGAACGGATTGCGGAGGTTCCCGCCGCCGATCTTCCGTTAGATGCAAATTCGGTCAATCTGGAATTAGAAATGGCGAAGCTTTCCGAAAACGCTATGCAGTACAAAGCGATAGCGGAGATACTCAGGAAAGAATTTGGACACATACTGTCTGCTATCCGCGAGGGACGGTAGCGTGAAGAGGCAACATGTGAATCAGGAGACCGGGGATCAGGCACATAACTGCCGTGCCTGAGTGAGCGCAGCATAGTCAATCATAAGACGGCCTCTTCCGGACCTGTAAATACCGGCCGACGTATCCCGCCTGAATGGTTGCCACCCTGGAGGGGACCGCACGTGTGCTGGTACAACGACGAGCATCGACACAGTGGCATCCGGTTTTGTTACGCCGAGAGCGCGGATGTTCTCCCATAACCATGGTGCGGAAGCGTGGGTCTGATATTCCATGGCCCCGCATATGGGGACGCCTCGTGACACGCTCCGCAACGGTGCGCATAGACCCGTCCGTCAGGATGATTAAGGTCTGGAATGACTACAAAATCACACAACCTGTTATCCGAGCACGCACAGGAAAGCGGAAATCAGATTAGGCATCCACCCATGAGAGGGCCTTGCTGAAGGTTCTTCCCTAAAATGTACGCGTTTACCGCTATTGCTTAACACACGAAACTCAGTCGTTGAATAGGTTGCGTCGCCCTCGTTTCTCCTCTTCCTCAACGATTTTCTATGGATTCAAAATCTGGAATGAACGTGTAATGCCAAAAATATAACTGATGCCCTGGGCGAGATTGTTGTTGGAATCTCGCGCGATCGGGATCTGGGAATAGAAATAGACCGATGTCATTTTCGTCAGCGGTGAATCGATGAATCCATCAAGACTCACTTGAAAGCCGGGCGAGAACGCAAAATAGGTCGACCCGGTATTAGGCGAACGGCGGTCGGCAATGAGAGGATCGAGGATGATTGTTTCGCCGGGAAAGCCTCCATCACTTGGGAAGCGTGAACGTTCCAGCGATGCGCTGATATTGTCATGGACCAGATATCGCCAGCTGAACTGACCGGTCAGTACCAACCATGGTGTGCTTTCAAAGGGGAACCCATTGGCACCTAAACTGAGGTTGTATTCATCACCGAATTGATAACCATCATTATTGCGGAACGTGTGGCGGTAACTTCCGTAGAAAAACTGGTTCAGACGATGAGGGATCAATTCATATGTTTGATAGATTGATCCAATGAGTCCCACCTGACCCCTTCCTAACTGGCTCGGAGACTCCATGAGTGCCCCACCATCGTCCCTGGCACTCGTACTCCCCGTTGGTACCTGAACTCCGAATCCGGCGACAATCATGCTGCGGAGAGTGGGCAGCACGTTGTACTTTGCCGTAATGGTCATATCGCCAATTCCATTGTCTCGGAACGGGACTAGTTCGCCTGCTCCATTGACACCATCTTCTCCCAATCCGTCAATATGTTTATGCGTTCGCCAGAGGTAAGGAATCGTTACCTGGACGCCCAAGCGTTCCGTGATGCCATAATTCAAGTCGAAGTTGACAGTCTGTGTGATCGTTCGGACCTCTCTATGGTGTTCGAGAATGAGACGACGACCCTCCTGATCAGCCGCGGGAATTATGCCGTCGGTACCCTCCGCCGTCCGCATGGGCGTGTAATTGTAAATGGTGTTGAACGTTAAGAGGCCTTTTTGAGGCACCTGTTGTTGGGAGCCGACGACGACAAAACACGTGACCGCTCCGCAGGATGCCTGAGCGGACGGAACCGTCACTCCCGAAGAGGATGCAAACAAGATGCATAGGAGACATCTTGGGAAAAATCGTTTCAGACCCATTAGCATTAATCCTTTTCTTGAAATTGTGCATGAATGCTACCGCTACCCCGACCTTGGACTGGACGGAGAACGGTGACATCGTGCTGGGTTAATCGATGCGCTAGGGAACTAGAGCGAAAAAGCAGGAGGAGCGCGGCTGGAGGATACCCGGCATAGCTCAATGGAGAAATTCACCACATGGGGAAGCGGAACAAGGAGGACGGTCGAACGCTCTGCCGGAATCAGAATGACCGCGGTACCGATCGCCGTGCCTGCGGCGCACATCCAGGAGCAGAGCGCCGTCCCATGGGTAGCCGCTTTATGCTCGGCATGGTGGTCGGCGTGTTCTGCGGATCGCGACTGGGCTATTCCGCTGCCGACGAGAATACAGAGTACCAGTGAAAATTGAAAGGAACTTGCGGAAAGCGTGATTCATTCGAAGGTGCTTTCAGATGAAACAGCCACTAGTTTTCGTCGATAGGTGTCCGGTATAACATCTGTCAAATCAGGGTAACGCCGAAATCAGAGGACGGGTAGCGACAGGTCGAACGATCACATTGGGTAAACCGGTACAAAGCGGTACGTCGCTGGACGCAGCCGGCACCTGGTCGACATCTCGCACCATTGCAGACGCTGGAAAATATTGACGTGAGGCTCGCCATCGTTCATGTACCATCGAGAACCATGAGACCCAAACCAGACTTTCCAACTGTGATGCTGGTGTGGTGTTTGGTGCCAGCCATCCTTCAGCCCTCTAACTGCAATATGATCTCAAGAACCGTCGTTTTGTTCCATTGGATATATCCTTTCTTAATACGAATGAGTCGGCAACTCATCGTGAGCATGAGCGCTGACCCGATGGTGGCACTCTCCTGAAGCTCCGAGGGGATCAACATGAATCGTGGCATTGGCAAGATACTGCAGGTGATGCAGCAGCTGATGGCGCACTTCTTTGGCAATGTCATGACCTTGCTCGACAGTGAGCTCTGAAGCAATGGCGATATTGACTTCTGCGAGAAGTCGATGGCCGATGCCCATGTAACTCGGATCTCGGTGATGCCCTCTGCACCAGGGACATGTTGGGCGGCGTGTCCGATTTCTTCAACGACATTAGGATCCACGGAATCGAGGAGTCGCGCGAACAAGAGATTTGCCGGACTCCCACTGGATTTGAAGATGAATAGAGTAATCACAAAACCAATGAGCGGATCGGCAAGGGGGGAAACCGGACCACACACCCAGGCCCTTATCAGGACGGCCAAACTGCCAAGCCCGTCTGTCCTGGCGTGATGACCTTCAGCAATGAGAGCCGCACTACCGATCTCTTTCCCCGATTTTAATCCGGAACACCGCGACAGCTTCATTGCCACAAAATCCCACCACGGATGCCAGAATTACTGCCCACAGATGCTGAATCGGTTGTGGCGAAGAGAAACCGGGAAAAGGGATTCGTACCCAACAACCAACCCGCTGATGAAGATTGCCAGGACGACGGTAATTCCTGCCACATCTTTCCACTCGTCCGTACCCATACGTGAATCGGTTCGTTGGTATTGCGCACAGCGCACAGCGAAGGCAATCCACAGAGGAATGGCGATTGCGGCATCTCCCGAAGTTATGGATGGTATTTGCACCGGCTGCGGTTCGGAAGTGGATGTGGTGCTGGAACAAGCCGACGGCTGGGTGGCTGGCGTCGAAGTCAAAACGACGCCACCGTGACGGCCTCTGACTTTACCGGCCTTGCAAGCCCTGCGCGATTTCCTGGGGAAACGGTTCGCGCCAACGTTGGTGCTTGGGGGTGATCACGCCGTCCCGTTCGGCGAGAAACTCTGGCTCGTGCCGATCCATCTGCTATGGGCGCCCTAACCTGCATGAATAGCCCGCCTAGATCTGCGTCACCGCCTCCTCCGCTCCCTCCAGTAGCTTCTGCACTTCCTCGACATAAATCTCCGTGGTGGCATAGTGCTGATGCCGCATCATCTTTTGCACTCGCGTCGGATTCGCATCATTGAGGAGCGCAAAGGTCGGGGTGGAGTGCCGCAAACTATGCACCACAATGCCCGGCTTCTTCACACCGGCGAGCAACAGTCCCTCCGTGATGATCCGATGAATCGCCCGCGTGGACAACCGCTTTCCCGCTGCGGTCACGACATTTCCTCCCCGATCATGACAGGCCGTGGTTGCAAATAGGGGATCACTTCCTTGTAATGGACCCTGTCTCAGTGCGAGATACGCCTGAATCCGTTCATAGACTTCCTTCAACAGCTGCACCGACTCATCCGCGGACTCTCTCCCCTTCCCATGCACCCACAGTTTCCATTTTTCGCCCGGCACGTGTTCCTGCAAATGTTCAATCCGCGCCCGGCTCACTTCAATCGTGCGAAGCCCCGTCTTGAGCATCAGATAGGCCATCGCGACATTGCGCGCACGCTGCTCGCCCGTCTTTCGATGATCCGTCTCCAACGCCATCAACAGCGCCTTCGCATCCTCCACCGGCAGATGCCGCCGCGTGTGCTGCCGACTGCAGGACCAGCCGTGGACAAAGTCCGCCGGGTTCACCAGGCCCGGATGCAGCGGTACGAGCCAGGCCAGGTACTGCCGCACCGCGGTCAGGTAGCCATTCTTCGTGCGGAGATTCGCAAAGCGTCGATCAAGCCACTCGCGATACGCCTCCAGACAGGCGCGATCGAGGCGACGGAGCTGTGGATCTCTCCCCTGCTCCAACCAGGTGATGAAAGAGCGGCCGCGTTTGAAATAGGTGCGGGCGGTCGTGGACCCCGGCTTCTGCTGGGTGAGGTGCCGTGCAAAGGCGTCGAGATAGACACGCAAGCCGATCAACGTCGAGGCGGAGAGCTGGAGACAGACCGACGGCAGTTCCCCGCCGGTCCGTCGGAGCGTCGTCGTCGACAACGGAACCAGCGCCGTGGAGGCGCGCTGATCAGGCGCCTGTTCAGCAGTCAGCGGGACAAGGTCCATCGTCTCCCTCCGTTTGATGTCTTTTCCCACTCCATCCATCTCACCATCGTCTCTCCATAATAAGATATATGGTGAGCCCGCTCAGTCGACG
>JAMXAU010000091.1 GCA_024281365.1 Nitrospira sp. | reverse complement strand
TGCGGGTGAACAACAAGATCGTCGCGTATACCTTCGGCTATTGGCTGACTCCTGCGACATGGTGTGTACTCCTGGAGGTTGCGGATCGTTCCGTTCCCGGTCTTGCCCAGTGGGTTTTCCGAGAAACCTGCCGCATGGCGTCGGCGCAAGGGGCGGTTTGGATCAATGCTATGGATGATTCCGGGCTTCCAGGGCTACGTGCCGCGAAGTTGGCCTATCACCCGACCGCAGTTTTGACGACCTGGATCGCAACAAGGACGAGCACATGACTCAATCAGAAGATCGAACGGCCTCGCCGGCTCGCCGGTATGAGTGGATCACCTTTGTGATGGTTCTCCTTACGTTGGCCACGCTTGGGGTTGGGACGTTTTTGCTGGCCCGTGTAGAACGGGGCATTGTCGCTGCCGTGTGGCTTCCTCTCTTGCTGCTGTTGCTCTGGTCGACCAGTCGACTGCGGGCGGAATATCGGCAAGCTCAGCAGGAAAGCGCATGGGCGCGTGCCGCGGAAGCGGCGCTACTCCAGAGTCAGGAACGGAATCGGGCGATTGTCGACACCGCCCTCGATGGGGTGATTACGATCGATGCGGCGGGCATCGTGACGGAGTGGAATGCTCAGGCGACCGCCATCTTTGGATGGGCGAGGGAAGAGGCGATGGGGAGGCTGCTATCAGAGACCATCATTCCTGAACGGGACCGGGAAGCTCATGCGAGTGGGATCCGAGAGTATTTGAAGACGGGCGTCGGTCCGGTGCTGAATCGGCGGATCGAGATTGCAGCACGGCATCGAGACGGCCATGAGTTTCCGGTGGAGCTCGCCGTTTCACCGGCGCGGATCGGGGAAACCTACATCTTCAGTGCGTTCGTGCGCGATATCACGGATCGCCGTCAAGCCGAACGACGGCTGGCTTCTCAATATGCAGTGACGCGGGTGCTCTCGGAGTCGATTACGCTCGAGCAAGCGGTCCCTAGAATCATCCAGGCGGTCGGTGAGAGTCTGGAATGGGATCTCGGGGTCTTTTGGCGATTGGAAAAACAGTCGGGTACGTTGCGCTGCCTCAATTCTTGGCAGGACGAGACAGGTGCCCCCGATGCGTTCATCACCGAGATACAGTCTCAAGTCTTTAAGTCGGGGGTGGGATTGCCGGGGAAAATCCTAGAGAGCGGAAGTCCTGTCTGGATCCGAGATGTGACGAAGGAGCCCGCCTTTATTCGAGCCGATCTGGCCGCCAAGACGGGGGTTCGAAGCGCCTTCGGTTTTCCGATCCGTATCGGCGGAGACATCGAGGGGGTGATCGAATTTTTCAGCCATCAGGTCCGTGAGTCGGACAATGAGTTAATCAGTATGATCGCCGATGTCGGGTTGAAGATCGGGCAATTCGGGGAGCGGACGAGAGCCGAAGAAGCCTTACGCCAGACCGAGGCGCAACTCCGGCAAGCCCAAAAAATGGAGGCCGTCGGGCGGCTCGCCGGTGGGGTGGCCCATGATTTTAATAACCTCTTGACGGTCATTCGTGGCTATAGCGAGTTGATTTTGAGTCGCTTAGCACCAGGGGATCCGGCACGACGAGAGATGGATGAAGTGAAGAAGGCCGCGGATCGGGCAGCAGGCTTGACCAGTCAGCTACTGGCGTTCAGCCGGCGCCAATTTGTGGCGGCGAAGGTCCTGGACTTGAATGCGCTGGTCATGAATATGGACCAGATGTTGCGACGACTTCTGGGAGAGGACGTCGTGGAACTTTCCGAGGATCTGGATCAGAAGCTCTGGGCCATCAAGGCAGATCCCGGACAAATCGAGCAGGTGATCATGAATCTGGCGGTGAATGCCCGGGATGCCATGCCGACGGGAGGGAAGCTGACCATCCAGACCAAGAACGTGACCATCGGGAAGGGCAGTCGCCGTCACGCGGTCATGCTTGAGCCAGGTCCCTACGTGCTCCTTGAGATGCGGGATACCGGTCATGGCATGAGTGAAGAAACGCAAGCCCATCTGTTTGAACCGTTTTTTACCACGAAAGAAAAGGGGAAGGGGACGGGGCTCGGGCTGTCGACGGTCTACGGGATCGTCAAGCAAAGCGGGGGGACGATCGCGATCGAGAGCAAGATGGGGCAGGGAACCGTCTGCAAGATCTTTTTTCCAAAAGTGAACGAGGCCGTTCAGACGGCTCCGGTCATCGGTGGATCGATCAGTCGAGCGACCGGACGAGAGACGATTCTGGTGGTCGAGGATGATCCATCGGTTCGCGGCCTTGTGCAGGAGACTCTCCGCCTCAGTGGCTATGAGGTGCTGGTCGCGCGTCACGGGATCGAGGCGCTCTTGACGGGTGCCAAACATTTGGGGCCGATCCATCTGCTCTTGACCGACGTGGCGATGCCACAGATGAGCGGGCCTGAAGTGGCGGAGAAGTTGACGGTGGTGCGGCCTGAGCTGAAAGTTTTGTACATGTCCGGGTACCCCGACCATCCGGTGTTCGATCAGGGAGGAGTCAAGCGGGAGACCGCCTTTCTCCATAAACCGTTTACGCCGAATGTCCTCACTCAGAAAATCCGAGATGTGCTCGACGGCAAGAAGGCCGCGTAGCGGGTTGTTGAAAAAACTCTTTCCGTGCTTCTTAACTCTCGCCCCTGTCCATGTCGTACGTCAACCAGGGCCCACTGTTCGATGCTGGAATGCGCATCGTTACGCCGTATTGTCTTTCCCCTGCAATTCGGACAGAACCGCAAGAATTTCTGCCGGGCGCGGCGGGCAGCCGGGGATCCGGACATCAACAGGGATGTGCCGTTCTACTGGCCCTGTCACGGCATAACTGCCTTTGAACATGCCACAGTTGATTGCACAGTCACCGAGCGCGATGACGATTTTCGGATCAGACGTTTGCTTGTGCACATCTTTCAACGCTCGCTCCATGTTGACGGTGACCGGTCCCGTTACCACCAAGGCATCAGCATGGCGTGGCGATGCAGCGATGTGTATGCCGAATCGGTCAGCATCGTACACAGGGTTCAAGAGTGCGTTCATTTCCATTTCGCAGGCGTTGCAGGATCCGGTATCCACTTCACGGATCGCGAGCGATCGTTTGAAGAGTCTAGCTCTGTCCTGAGCCTCGGGCGTCACCGGCAGTTCAGGTTTGTTCGCTTTCTGATAACGACCCGTCACGACTCCGATCCTCAGACTCTTTTTGATGATGCGGAACATGTTCGGCCTCCCTATAGATCGTTCCCAGCGTATGAGAGGTTGAAGCTCTTGTTGATGAGCGGAAAGTCCGGGATAATATTGCCCAGCACCGCCCATTGAATCGCAGGCCAATTCACAAAGGACGGGTCTCGGACCTTGCATCGATGGATCCGGCCGTCTTCCCCTGCCATCACCATATACAAGATCTCGCCGCGCCACCCTTCAACCGCTGCCAGTGTCCATGCGCCAGGCTTTGGCAAGGAACGGGGTTGACTGGCGATTGGACCATTCGGAATTTTATCGCGCACTTCTCGAATGAGCCGAATGGATTCATGGATTTCATCACCGCGAACCCGTAATCTGGCGCGTGCATCGCCGTAGCGATAGAGGGCCACGTTCACGGGCAGTTCATCATATGCAGCAAAAGGGCGATCCCGCCTCAGATCACAATCCCTGCCCGATGCCCGACCTACGATACCAATCACCGCATGATCCCACGCCGTTCGTTCGTTGAGGACTCCCGTCGTCTCCAGTCGGTCGGTGAGGGAGGCATTGGCAAAAATGATGGCTCCCACTTCAGAGAAGTCCGACTGGATGTGGCTTAGCTCTTCGACAATCTCGACCAGTCGTCTGCTCTCGATGTCCTGAGTCACTCCTCCGACTTCAATGACCCCCCGAAGGAACCGCGACCCTGTCAGCCTGTCATTGAGCTGCATAATCCGCTCCTTCAAACGGCCGCAGTGGGCGTGCGCGAGCGCGTAGGCCGTGTCATTGCACATGGCACCAATGTCGCCAAGGTGATTGTACAGTCGTTCGAGTTCTAAAAAGAGGGAACGGAGGTAATTGGCTCGCCGAGGTACTTCAAGGTGCAGGAGCGCTTCTACCGCCTGGCAATAGGCGAGTGCGTGTCCTACTGTCGTGTCTCCAGACACACGTTCTGCCAGCAGCACCGCGTCGGTCAGCGTGAGTTGCTCAAATAGTTTTTCAACGCCGCGATGTTTCCAAAAGTGCCGTAGCTCCAGTTGCATGATCGGCTCACCAGCCACGGAAAATCGAAAATGTCCAGACTCGATGATGCCGGCATGAATCGGACCGACCGGAACTTCAAAGACCCCCTCGCCTTCAATATGGTGGAAACGGTATTCACCTTGTTGCCGTTCCAAGACGTTGTTCCACGAAAAGTCCTTCTGTAACGGATGGGTTCCCTTCGGCCAATGCTCGTGTCGAACCAAACGACGGAGATCCGGATGGCCTTGAGGAATCAATCCGAACATATCGCGGATCTCGCGCTCATACCACTGAGCGGCATGAATGTGCGGCGTAATAGAGGGAAACAGCCGATCGTGGCCAGCTAATTCAGTGGACAGCACCACCCAGTGGTGAGAGGCCTCCAAGGTAAACAAGTAGTACAGCCCGTAGCTGTCACGAACAGGGCGATCATCACAGGCCCATAAGAGCGTCAGCCGACCACGCAAGCTTGGTTGCGTATGAATATAGTGGCTGATGGCCGGCAGACGGTCCTTGGGAACCGTGAAATGTGAGGACTTTGCACAAATCGGGTCATGCTTCAGAATGCCTGGGAACGCCGCGGTGAGAAGATCGTCACAGAATATGGCTTCTGACATGCTCATCCTCTCCTATTGAATCACCAGAATGCTGGTCGCTTGTTCCAAGAGTTCCTTTATGGGCTGGGGCAGAAACATGCTGAATCCAATAAGCGCTACGGTAAGCAGAATGATCGGCAGATGACCCAGTGTCCAGGGTTCTCCCCGGACGATGCCTTCAGACGGTGTTCCCCATACCATTCCGGTTATGCGGTACAGCAGTCCGCCGAACGAAAGAACCGCCGCGATCAAAAACACTGAAGCGAGTGCAACCCGACTGAATTGGTCCGATACGGCCACGGTGACCATGCCAGAGGTTCCAGCAAACTCCATCCCTGGAACCCCTTGCGAGGCCAAGGCCGTGAGGATCTGAACTTCGCTGGCAAATGCCGCAAACGGGGGAAGCGCCGACAAGGCTAATCCCGAGATCATCAGCGCCGTGGCTGTCCAAGGCTGCGCCATCGCCAGTCCCTGGACGTGTTCGATTTCCACGGTACGAAAGCGACGGTGAATGTTGCCCGCTGCAAAAAAGGCCATCGACTTCGCCAGCGCATGATTCATGAGATGAAACAGTCCTCCGAAGGTTCCCAGCGGTCCCCCAATCCCAAACCCGATCATGGCGATCCCCATATGCTCGATGCTGGAATAGGCAAACAACCGTTTATAGTTGTGCTGGATGAGGATGAAGAACGCCGCCGTCACCAATGAGGCAAAGCCAAGCAACGCCAACAACTCACCAGCGAAGGCAAACGGAACGGCGTGATCAACAATGACTCTCACCCTCAGGATGGCATAGGCCGCCACCACTTCGAGGACACCGGCGAGCATGGCCACTACCGGCGCCGGGGCCTCGGTGTAGGCATCCGGCAGCCAACTGTGCATCGGGACGAGTCCCACCTTGGTGCCGTATCCCACCAGGATGAAGATGAACGCCAACTTAAGCACGTGGGGGTTGAGTCGATCAGCCACAGGCAGGAGTGCCGTCACGTTCAATCCTTGACTGGCATCGCTCAGCACATGGAGTGACGAGTAATACAGCAGCACGACACCAAACAAGGCGAGTGAAATGCCGACCGAACACAGAATGAGGTATTTCCACCCAGCCTCCAGCGACTCTCGTCGCTTCCAAAAAGCAATCAGAAAGGTGGTGGCGAGCGTCGTCGCTTCAATCGCCACCCACTGGACTCCGACACTGTTCGCAACGGTCGCGACCACCATGGCAAGGAGAAACATGTGGAAGAGGAAGAAGAACAAGTTGAGACGTCCAGGCGCGATCACGCCCCGCGCCACTTGTTCGTCCATGTACGAACGCATATAGAAGGAACACGCCAGTCCCACCACGCCGATAATGAAGAGAATAAAGGTCGACAACGCGTCGAGATAGACCAACTCGCCCAACGTCGTGACGGGACCGTCGCTCAACACCGTGTGGGTGAGCACGGTTTCTGCGGTGACGAGAGCGCCTATACTCGTGAGATTGATCCCGTGGAGCCATGCAGAGCGGTGGACGACCAGACTCAGCCCTCCTGCGAGCAGCGGGGCAATCAATACAACCAGGACTGCGATTGTCACGACAACCTCGGCTATTCTTTTAGAACGGTGAGTCGGTCTGTATCCACACTGTCGAATGCATCCTGCAAGCGATTCGTATAGATTCCTGCAATCAACGTCGCAATGAGTACGTCGAAGAACACACCCAATTCCACGATCAACGGCATCCCATGTGTGGCGGCGGTGGCGCCCAAGAACAGCCCGTTTTCCAGGACGAGAAAGCCCACCAGTTGGGAGACCGCCTTTTGTCTTGCGATCATGGTAAACAATCCAATGAGTACGATCGCAAGAGCGATCGCTAACGAATCTCGCGTAAGGAGGGATCCTAGTGGAAGGATCGGCTGCGCGATGAAAAATGCCAACATGACTAGACCGCCGCAGATCAATAGTCCGGTTGGCACGTTCACGTGCATCACCAGTTCCCGTTTGACGTTGAGGTGATCAATGACTTTCTTGAGGACTCGAGGAATGATGAGTACTTTAATGACACCGGTCAGCCCCGCCGCGATATAGATGTGCTGGTTCCCGGTCAGATAAGCGACCAGCGTTGCAGTGACGACGAGAAAGGATGACTGCAGTGCGAACAAGTCAACGCAGGCCGAGAGCCGCCGCTGGGCCACGATCGCGAAACAGGTCAATAAGAGCAAGGCTGAGCACAAGTCGACCAGTTGTGATCCAACGGATGAAAGCCCCTGCATCCGATCAACTCCGAAGAATATAAAAGAACAGCAACCCGAGTAGGGCGAGGATGAACGCCACGCCCAACAGATCCGTGACCCGGAACAACCGCAATTTGGCGAACATACATTCGATGACTCCGATGAATACCGCGAGAGCTGCTGTCTTCACCACGTACACCAGGAGCCCGATTCCTATCGCGGTCGGGGTGACTGCTGTCGCAATGCCCCACGGCGCGAAGACGTTGACGATCAAAGAAAGGAACACCGCGAGTTTCAGACCGGCTGCCCATTCGAGTAAGGCCAGATAGCGCCCTGAGTATTCAAGGACCATGGCTTCATGAATCATGGTCAGTTCCAGATGCGTGGCCGGATTGTCGACCGGCACCCGCCCGGTCTCGGCGAGCGCCACGATGAAGAGGGCGGCTAGTGCCATCAAATGCGGTGACGGGTCCGTAACAATGCCTTCTAGTAACGCAGTCTTATGAACAATGGTGCTCAGATTCGTCGACCCATTGGTGAGGGCAATTGCAAAGATCGCGAGCATCATAGCCGGCTCGGTCAGTGACGCGACAATCGCTTCTCGACTGCTCCCCATCCCCCCAAAGGCTGATCCGGCATCGAGTCCGGCGAGCATCAGGAAAAACGTACCCAACGCCAAGAGATACACCAACGCAATGATGTTTCCAGCAAAATTCATGGGTGTCTGCGAGATGAATGTGGGGACCAGCAGACCCGCAGTCAAAATAGAGGCAAACACGATGTATGGTGTCGCCGTAAAGATCCAGGAGGTGGTGGTTGAGATCACCGGTTGCTTGTGGAACAGCTTGGCCAAGTCAGCGTATGGCTGAAGGACGCTTGCACCTCGTCGTAATTGCAACCGGGCTTTGACTTTTCGGATCAGACCTACAAGAAACGGGGAAAACGCTAGTAAGACGGTGGTTTGGGCCACGAGGAGAAGTATTGTGTCGAACATCAGTTACACCGCGAGCAGCAGTAAGGCGATCAGGGTGACGAACATATAGGTCAGGTAGAGATGCAGGCTGCCGGCCTGAATGACTTTCAGGCGGTCGGCCAGCGTCCCAAAGAATGCCACCAAGGGATCATAGAGATACTTCTCGAAGATCGGTTCAATGTGAAATTCAAAGTGTCGCCGTTTGGAGAAGTATCGTGATTCGGCGAGAAACTCCGTTTCGAGTTTCACCGTCGGCTGATAAATCGTACTGAAGACTCGTTTGATCGGCTGGACGAAACCAGTTGCGGTGTATTCCATCCGGGGTGTGAGAGTGATCCCACAGCCCCAAGATTTTGAACGGCGTGTTGTGAGACGACCACCGAACACGACGGCGAGTCCCAATCCCAATATCGCCGACGCAACAAGCAGCAACGCAAGTACCGGGGTGGACAGGCTTGAGAATTCGACATTTACCGGGGCTAACGCCCATCCATCGATTGCCAAGACCTTGCTCGCGATCGAGATTCCTACCAGGGGAACGATAATTTGATCCAACAGCGGCACGACCACCATTGGGGCAACGCCCAGCGCTACACAAAGGGCGGCCAAGATACCCATGCCCATGCGCATCGAAACCGGAACCTCCTCAGCATGACGGGCATGCGTACTTCGTGGCTGTGCGAGAAACGAGATCCCGAAGGCTTTTGCGAAGCAGGTCAAGGCCAGCACGCCGGTGAGAGCCAAGATCGCTGCTGCGATCGGTAGCATCAGTTTGAGAAATACGGTTGGAATCTGAAAACTGAGAAACAGTGTTTGGAACACCAGCCACTCACTCACGAATCCATTGGTAGGGGGCAACGCAGAAATCGACACGGCTCCGATCAAAAAAAAGATCCCCGTCCACGGCATGCGTCGCAGCAAGCCGCCGTACTCTTCCATATTGCGCGTCTGTGTCGCATAGAGCAGTGAGCCGGCCCCTAAGAACAGGAGGGCCTTGAACAGGGCGTGATTGATCGTATGGTAGAGTCCAGCCAGCAGTCCAAGCGCGGCCAGTTCTCTCAATCCGTAGGCCTGAAAGATCATGCCGGCCCCAATGCCCATCAGGATAATTCCAATGTTCTCCACGCTGTGAAACGCAAGGAGTCTTTTGAGATCATGTTCCATCAAGGCGTACATCACCCCAAGTAACGCGGATGTGGTCCCCAGGAGTAGCACGGTGAACCCCCACCACCAGGAAAACTGCCCACCGAAGAAGTCGAAATACACGCGGATCAAGCCATAGATCGCGGTCTTGATCATGACACCAGACATCACGGCTGAGACATGCGATGGGGCCACCGGATGCGCATAGGGCAACCACACATGGAGTGGTACGATGCCGGCCTTCGTGCCGAACCCTAGTAAGGCCATGAGAAACACGAGAGTCTTCATGCCCTCCGGCAAGGGTTGTGCTGGATGCCGAAAGGCTTCAAAGGAGAACGACCCGACACTCTGGAAGAAAATTAAGAACGCCACGACAATGAACGCAGTTCCAATATGCGTCATGATCAAGTAGAACAATCCCGCGTACCGCACTTCCGCCTTCTCGTGCTCAGTGACTACGAGGAAATAAGACAGTAACGACATGAGTTCCCAAGCGAGCAAGAAGAAGAACGCGTTGTCCGCCAGGACGACGAACGTCATACAGAGGAGAAATGCGTTAAAGAGCGCTCCGAGTACGGAGGTCGATGCGTGCCCTTCGAAATGCTGCAGGTATCCAATGGCATAAATCGACGCAGCAAGACCCACGAGGGAGATCGAGAAGACGAAGAATGCCGCGAGTGGATCAAGCCGAATGGCGAAGGTGAGCAGAGGAATGGTGGAGACGAGCGATCCCGTGACGGGCTCCGAAGACGTGAGGCCGAGAAGCCCCAGAACGACGCCTGCGCTGGTTGCCACGATAGCGGGGGCGGTGGTCGTGATAATTTGAGCGTTGGGTTGTCGAGGGAAACAGAGCGGAAGTAGTATCCCGACCACATATCCGCTGA
>JAMXAU010000090.1 GCA_024281365.1 Nitrospira sp. | reverse complement strand
TCAGTGGGTGTGGCGGATGACAGGTCGCGGTAGGTCAGTTTGCCTCCGTCGACAGACACACGATCCACCGCCAGCAACGCCAGAAGTTTGAGTGGCCCTTCCGTTTGAGGGAAATCGGGTACGCGACGGTTTCTCCGGAACCGGCACGCCTTTCCCGCCCACTCGTTGACGCATCGAGAACCCCGTCTCTCCCCATCGATGACCGTGATGACCGGACCGTGGAGCGTGATTTCCTCGACCTCCACTTTGCCGCTCAGTAACGGCATCAGCTTCACACCCACGTCCAATGATGAAAGGGACGCGAACGGACCTGTACTAAAAGCCGGATCATCCAATACCGAAAAACCCCGCCACACGCGCGCTGACCCTCTGGCCAGACCGTTAAACGCATATCCTGAAGCTGAACCTTACGATTCAGTGCCTCTTCAATGAGCGGTTTGTACCGCTCTTGGTACTTATTGAGGTTGACGAGAAAAAAAGGAAGCGCAAGCACCCCACCGACAAGAAGTACGACTCGCAAAGCCGATGGCTATTTTCATATCAATCGCCTCCGGGTGAAATTTAAGTATATAAGTATATAAACGGGTTTCGACCGAGTCAACGCTACGGCGAGCAGAGCGATTGTGCCTGTTCAGAGAACCAGCCTTCTGGCAGCTGTTATCAGGGAGTCGACGTGCTGTACGCGGTGAAGCCTAGAGATTGATTCGGGGAATGTGCTTCAGGGACTCATCTGGTTACAACGGGACAACCTGCGTAGCGGTGGAGGCTACCCGCGTGTGGATCGTACAGCAGTCGGTTCTTCTGATGGGTGCAATCCCGGCTTGTCGAGAAACGTTAGGAGGCCGATCAGGAACACGCCCGAGATCAGCCATGCGCAACCAACGAGCCATCTTCTTTGGCAAAATGACAACATACCCATCAGGAACACTACGGTCCCCACGAGTCCGGCTATGCCTGTACCAAAGGAACTCATTGCCCTCTCCCTCTGTGTTCCGCATTCTGGATGGGTCAGTATTCAGAATGCAACCGAGTCTTAAGCGGCGCCGCTTGTTACCGACAATCGAAGTGGCAATATTCGATCGGGCTGGGAGGGGCGCTCATGGCCATCATCATCGTATCGGGGTCATAGCCGATGTCTTCTAGATCCCTCTGTGCGCGCGTGAGTTCCTCCTCAGTCACATAGGCCACAGTGTCGGGAAGGCCGGTCTCTTTCAACGAGCGGAGAATCGCTCCCAACGCCTCTCGCTCTTCCGGTGGAATATTTGTTCCCAACGGAAACACGAGGCGATGGCGATAGGGACTCTCAAACGTCTCATCCAGCGCTCGGATGGTCTTCAGAACTAGACGGTCCTGCTCCCATGGCTGAAGCCTCGGCCCCGCAGATGGATGCGTCGCCAAGAGATCCATGAGGGTCATGACGTTCGTGTTCAACGATCGCCCCACGAACTCCCGCTGAGCCTCCAGAGTTATCTGCTTGAAGCCCAGGTGTTTGGCCACAGCCTCGACTAACGCAAAATTGATCATAAAGCTATATTGCCCACCGAACTGGCCGTAGCAGGGCTTCTCAGGATCGTTGAGGACTTTCATGTCGCCCGTCCCGGCATCGAACACGCTGAGTCCGACTGCGTCAGGAGCCAACAATCGCTTCGCCTCCTTCAGCGTGGCAAAGGCGCCGAGATTGACCGGCACCAACACTTCCTGATCGATGGCCTGAAGAAATTCCACGATCGTTTTCCTGTAGGGCACATCCTTCCATTCGACTTTCCGATACTCCTTTTCCCACACGAGCTCATCCAAAAACGGTGGGAAAGTCTTGACCGCCTCGAGATCCTGCCCCTGAAACGCCCGGACGAACCCAGACCAATCCTGGATCTGGGCATGGAGAAACTCGCTCACGTTGGGACGGATATACTCTTCTTCGATGTCCCCTCCGTGTTTGGCGAACAATTTCGTCGGCAGATCGTTCCACAACTCATTGCAGAAGATACGATCCACACTCCTCTCCGCCAGGCCCGCGAGATGCTCAATTGAACCGCAATGGCTGTCCACACGATCCCGATGGGCGACTAAATCCGGATGGGCCAACGCGCCATCCAATACCGGCTGCTCCCAATCCACCATGACATACCGCACGCGGGGATAGATCGCGCCTTGTCTGTCGAGCACTTTGAGATGACTGAGAAAACACGCGGCAAGATTCCCATTGCCTGGACCCAACTCCACTACGGTGAGGGGTGACGGGTGAGGAGTCAGGTGTGACTCCGATACATTCTCGTTTGACGCCTGATGCCTGGCACCCGACGCTTTTTCACGCTTCGTGACGCGGTCGTAGTAATCGGCGGCTAGAGCATGTGCCAGACGGAAGTCCGCTGAGGCAAAGGTTTGATAGTACGATCGCAGTTGGTTCCCCCGTAACCCATAGAACATCTGGTTGAGATGCGTCTGCCACTGGTCAAGTGGCTTGTATTCACCAATCAGTTGCGGAAGGGCATCAGCGTCTTGCAACATATCGTTCCATCACCACCTTGAAGGTTATCGAGCAATCGGACGAAGAGTGGCGGAAATCCTAACAGATGCCTGGAAAACGCCGCAATGGGCTGCTTGCTCCACACTTCCTTGACAGTACGATATCGGCGGGTGTAGCAGACGGATATGAGGCCGAACCGATCAACCGTTGCCGCCATGGTGATGCTGGCGTCCTTCCCTTGGGGGACGGCCGTAACGGGCGAAGATCTCCCGCTCACGGAAAACGTGCCGATCTCCGAGTTTCAGAACCGCACTGAAGACGTCCGTGCCTACGATTTTAATGCTCCTCCCCAAGGTCTATTTCGTTCGATCACCTTGGCGGAGGACTTTGAGGAGCAGGTGGGTTTCCACCGCACCCATGAGATCGTGCCGATCAACCCGACGGAACGATTCCCTGCGAATGTCACCGCCATTGTGATTGTCTTTGCACTGCATCAACACTATCAGGCCTTCACGGTATTTGGCCGTTGCATGCCCGAACGGGTGGCAGGGCTCTCGCCGGCGGCCATTGTGAGTGAAGATGCCATGCATATCGCCTTAGAGGATGAAAGCGGCTATCTCAGATTGTTGCCGCCCAATGAAGGGTGGAAGCCTGGTCGATACAAAGTCGAAATTCATGCAGGTGAAGAAGTCAATGAGATGAGCCTCATGGGTACCATGCGGTTTACCATTGTCGCATCCGGCACAGAATCCGATTAACGCTCCGCTTCGAACCTCTTTTCGGTACGCGTTTGACCCTCTCTCCCCCTTCCGTTAGAATACCGCATTTCCTAGCGTCACCTCAGGCAGCCTCGCGAGTCTTTGCTGAATATGACACCGCCATCAAGCCCCTGGGCCTCGGTTATCGTCCCGATCAAGGACGAGCGGGACAACCTGCCCCCTCTCGTCGCCAGTCTGACGAAAGTCATGGATTCGTACGAGCGCTCACAGTCCCGTCCGTACGAAATTATCTTCGTCGACGACGGCAGCAGCGACGGCAGCAGCGAAGAGTTAGACCGATTGGCCAAAGCAGACCAACGGGTTCGAGTCTTTCACTTCGACCGTAATTACGGCAAGACCTGCGCGCTGGAAGCCGGCTTTCATCAGTCGTCCGGCGAGATCATCGTTCAGATCGACGGCGATCTCCAGCAGGACAGCGAAGATATCCTCAAATTGCTTCCGCATACCGCGACGCACGACGTGGTGTGTGGTTGGCGACAACAGCGACAGGACGGTCTCGTCAAAAAACTCTCGTCGTTGATCGCCAATCGATTCCGAAACCATTTCACCCACGACGGGGTCCATGATACAGGATGTCCGCTCAAGGTGTTCCGACGTCCGGTGTTGGAGCGAATCCGGCTTTTCGAGGGCATGCATCGATTTTTCCCCGCCCTCGCGTTGATGCATGGATTCACGGTCACGGAAGTGCCAGTCCGGCACTACGCCCGTATGCATGGCGTATCCAAGTACGGCATGGGCAACCGCCTCTTCAAGTCCCTCTATGATCTGATCGCGGTGCGATGGATGCAACAGCGTGTGATCCAGTACAAATTCCGTAGCCAGCAACCAAACCCCGCCAAACTGAAAACGCTCCTGCAAGAACAGACCATGAGCATCTCCCTCCAAACACCTCATGACCACTGAAACCCTCTGGCTCGGCATCGGCTTTTTCGGCCAAGCTCTGTTTTTTGGCCGTTGGGTCGTGCAATGGATTGCATCCGAGCGGAATGCGGAGAGCCGTGTGCCCGTTTCATTCTGGTATATGAGTCTCATTGGAGGGCTGATTACGCTCACCTATGCCATCTACCGGATGGACCCGGTATTTATTTCCGGTCAGGCCATCGGCTCAGTCGTCTATGTGCGGAATCTTGTCCTGATTCATCGCGCAGATCAGACCAAGAGCCAGTCTCCGTCGCAGACATGAGAGGTTGGGAAACAGACCACATGTTGATGCCTCTCTTTACCCACTGGTAACGACCACCCTGACGATGGATCGACTCGCACCTCCTCCCATACATCTCCTTCTGCTGTTCCTCCTGTCCAGCCTGCTCTTTTTCATTGGCCTCGGCAGCATGGGCTTGACGGATCGTGATGAGGGCCGCAATGCCGAAGCCGGCCGCGAAATGTTCGCCTCCGGTGATTTAGTCACCCCCACCTTCAACGGAGAACTCCGTGTCGCCAAGCCGGTCTTCGTCTATTGGCTGATGACGCTGTCGTACCACGTCTTCGGGGTGAATGAGTTCGCAGCCCGGTTTCCCTCCGCTCTATTCGGGGTTGCCTTGATCCTGATGCATTACTTGTTCCTCACCAAGCTGCGAGGACCAACGGTCGGTTTGTATGGCGCTCTCATGTTATTGCTGAATATCGAGATCCTGGCGCTCGGACGTATGGCCATTACCGATAGCGTCTTGATCTTTTTCACCACACTGTCGCTCTATAGTTTTTGGCTCGGCCTTCAGGAACAGGGCTCGGATCGGCACTGGATATGGGGATTTTATGTTGGCATGGCCTTGGCTACCTTGACGAAGGGGCCGGTAGGATTTGCCGTTCCGCTGATCACGGTCCTCCTCTATCTCGCGGCCACGCGACGGTGGCAGCTCTTTTGGGAACGGGGCGTTCCTCTTGCCGGCACTTTGCTCTTCTTCATCCTGGCCGGTCCTTGGTACGCAGCCATGTTCCTGATCCACGGCGACGCCTACTCTTCGCAAGCACAGGTTCATACAGTGGGCCGCTTTCTCGCTCCGATGGAGGGACATGGGGTGGGTTGGTGGTTCTACATTCCCGTGTTGCTGCTCGGGTTCTATCCCTGGAGCAGCTTCCTGCCTGCCGGACTCTATCGGGCCTATGTCAGTTGGCATGCATTCCGTACCCAACAGATGCACGCACCATCCGAGTCAAGGACGTCGGAGGCGTCTCACGACGAACTGGACTGGTTCATGGGGCTCTGGGTTGTTGGCGTGTTTATCTTCTTTAGCCTCTCCTCTACTCGATTGCCTCATTATATTGGCCCGCTGTTTCCCGCCTGCGCGATCCTCGCGGCCTCCTATTGGACTCAGGGGTTACAGGATCCGTCAACCAAAGGATTGCGAGGTTCCATCCACTTTTTGATGGGTGTCGGGTATCTCCTCGCGATCGGATTTGCATGCGCTCCTGCCCTCTTCGCCAAATTCTCAGAGAAAATGGTAAAGGAGTTCCCTCTCGCCACCCAGTTCGATCTGGGTCCTGGACCCTATGCTGGTGCAACGATCGTCGTGCTGGCCATGGGATTGGTCGGATATTTCGGACTGAATGACGACAAGCGTGGACTCGCATTCGGCGTGGCCGGAGGTGCACTGGCAAGTGTCTTCCTCGTTGCCATCCTGACCATCGTTCCTGGACTCAACCGCTATGCCATCGCGCCGCCGCAAGAACTCGCGTATGCAGCCGGATTGAATCTCGAACCAAAGGACCAACTCATCGCCTTTGGCTCAACCCGTCCCTCCTTTGCATTCTACGCTCGCCGAACCGTGAGCTTCATCCCATCCAATGAGCTCGACCGCTTACGTACGGCTCTCGGCAAGGACGGGCGCATCATGATTCTGTTGCCGGAATACCTGCAAGATACCTTGCCCAAAGAAGCGGCGGGGTTTCAGCCCATTCTCAAACGGTATGGTTTTCTCTTGCTCAGCAATCAGCCTGTCGTCGAAACGCCTCAGAGGGTCGATGCCGCTCCCCCTCAATCATCCAAGCCGTTGAGCCATTAGTCTCTCGTCGGATTTACACTTCCATGCTTCACTCGCCATTGCTCCTGATGCATCGCCCAGACGAATAACACTCGATGAGAGGATTACTGAAACGGTAGGATTCCTCGCGCAGTCGCGAGAGTCAATAGGGCAAGACAAAGACTCCCGAGGACGGCGCCTTCTCTGAGAATAATCCAGTTTGTAGCTTGCGCCTTGGGTTCGTGAGGGCGCGTGCGATGCCGAAACCAGGTCGCCACACAGACACAGCCCGCTGAACCGGCCACGAGCGGCGATGTCGTCATGGCAGCAATCCCGAAAGCCATGAGAAGCATGGAAGCAGTCGCCGGCCATGTAGGGTGACTAGAGCAGGCGCCCCTGAACCAATGATCTTTCCTACCCCACAGCCCCCCGACAATGGAGATGATTCCTACCGCCACAAGCGCGAACCCAACCATTCCATCTTCCATCCGGTGAGACAAGGTCCACAACACACTGAACACGCTTGAAACGGCGATTGCGGCATAGTGTAACCCCTCCTGCAACGAGGAGCGCCATTGCCGCAATGGAGCCGCCGCGACGCAACCGCTGAGAATCCCGATGACGGCCCCTCCCATCACATCGGTCGGGAAATGCGATCCCCGCAGCACACGACTAATCCCGACAAATAGAGCGACCCCTAGACAAACCGGTCCAACCACGGGAAACCGTTTGGCCAGCACCGTTGCGATGGCAAAACTCGCCGTACTATGGCCGGACGGAAAGGAGTCGAGGCCCGAGACCAAGGAGATGCTCATCTGCCAGTCTCCCGAGTGCACAAATTTCGGGCGAGGCCTGCCGATGAGGTGCTTCAGCACATTGGCAAGTAAGGCTGCAATCCCGTGGGCGATCAGCGTCTGAATCGCCACGCTCTTGATACTTGGTTTTTTGAACACCCACGCGATGGCGAGTAGGAAGAAACTCAAGAACGCCAGGCGCCACCCTTGGCCAATCCAGTCTCCCCAGTTGCTGGTGAAGGCCATCCAGGGAACGGTCAATTGATCCCAGGGGAGATGGATCGTCACCGAACGCACGTACTTGGTGATCGGCAGATCCAACCGAGCCAAGCCAAACAGGCTGACGCCTAAGGCCATGCAGGAACAACCAACTTGGGTGAGCGCTGCAGCCGTAGGATGGGATGGTTGCGATGAAACACTCATCGAGCTGCAACTTGAACTGACCGCCCTGAAATGCTGAGGCTCCCTACCACCGCTCGTGGAGAATCACCGCGCCTTACGGAACCCAATCAGCAAGAAACACGTTGAATTCGCCCGGTGCTGTCGCATTTCGATCGGAGACCCACACGAGGCGTTTGCCATCAGGGGAAAACATGGGGAAGCTATTGAAATGCCCTTCGGTGGTGAGCCGTTCGACCCCCGTCCCGTCATCACGCACGAGGTACAGATGGAAACTGGGGCGACCGCCTTCCCCTCTCGTTTCAAGGTTGGAAGAAAAGATAATGCGTTTCCCATCGGGATGAAAATAGGGAGAAAAGTTCGACGCCCCGTTCGAGGTGACTTGCTGCTTGTGCGATCCATCCGCATTGATGACAAATATTTCAAGTTGCCCCGGTTCAACCAGCCGCTGGGCCAACAGATCTTGGTACTTGGCCACTTCGGCTGGATCACTTGGATGAGCCGCCCGATAGACGATCCTGGTACTGTCCGGAGAAAAGAATGCACCACCGTCATATCCCACGTCATCCGTCAACCGCCGGACATTGGTCCCGTCGATATTCATCGTGTAGAGATCGAGATCTCCATCTTTGACCGACGTCCACACAATCGTTTTTCCATCAGGCGAGATGGTTGCCTCCGCATCATAGCCTCTCGAAGAGGTCAACCGTTGCATCTGCTGTCCATCAAGTCGAACGGAGTAGATATCGTAGTCATCGAGCGCCCAACGATAGGCACCGTCCCGTTTCGGCTTCGGCGGACATTCACTCCCGACGGCGTGCGTCGAGGAATACAGCACACGCCGATCACCCGGGAAAAAATACCCACACGTTGTAGCCCCCTTCCCGGTGCTGACGAGACGAACCATGTCACTGTCCAAGTCCAGCACATACATCTGATAACATCCCAAACCGTTGTCAGCGGGCTTATGTGTGGCCCCCCGCGAGCCGTTCGGCCAATTGTTGGTCGATTGGAAGATCAGCTTTGTCCCGTCGAATGAGAAATAGGCTTCTGCGTTTTGCCGTCCGACTGTCAGCTGTCGGATGTTCGCCAGATGACGTTCCATGGAGCGGATCTGTGGCAGAGGATCCTGAGACTGATCACCGGCCAATGCGAATGGCGGTAACCCCATCACGACACACATCCCCCATACCCATAGTCCTTCGATACTACGACGTCGCATCAACCCGTACCTCCTTCACGTCCGGTGTTCCTTGCCATATGCCACGTTTCGTGACGACCCCATCCTGGAAGAGCACGTAACTGTGCCACCCATAATAGAATAGAAACCGTGATAGTTTTTCGACTGCGCCTGGGGTGACGCCATACAGCACCGTGATGACACTACCCGGCACCTGTGTGCGATGACAGGAGAAGAGGACAGCCATCTTCGGTCCTTCGTAGGCTTGGCCATCGATCTGGAAACCCGTCGCCCGCAGATCAACAGAGTCTCCGCAAGAATCTCGCACGAGCTTGGAAACAGCCTGAGGCTGACCTTCGCCAGTCAGAGCCAGGACTGACCCCTTTTGCGGGAGCGCAGACTCCTCCGACACGATACTCATGGACCGTTTGGATTCGGGCAGCTCCTGATCGGCAATGCGGGAAATGATCTGTTGCAACGGAGAGGCCACATCCGAGAATGCTCTCAGGACAGTTTTATGAGGATCCGTGACATAGCCGTTGAGCATCGGCGGCAACTGCCGCCTCGGCAATCGGCGAAACGTCATCAGGTCTGGATCAAGCTCCACCCGCAATGGTTGATCGGGAAGCACAAATTCAGCGACACTCGATGGTGAGAGACTGATCTTGATCGACCGACTCTCGGTCGATTCCTTCATGATGATGCGGATGGGGACCGCCATTCGAAAGGGCCCCTCACTCTGCTGAATCTGGACCGATAACTGCCAGGCTTCTTTGCCGCTCTCTCCCGTCAACCGACGGGCTCGGACATCTCCCAAGGATATGACCGGAGCGCCGGATTGATGGACCCATTGCTCAAAGAACCATCGCAGGTTCCGATCACTTTCTCGAGAAAACACCTTTTCGATCGCCACCCAATCCGCCGGCTGATTACGATATTCCCTGACGAACGTCTTAAGACCACGCCAAAACGACTCCTCTCCGATTTCTTGCCGGAGCAGATGAAACACAAACGCCGATTTTTGGTACCCGATGGCATTATCCTTCTCGTCGTGCTTTCTGAGAAACCGCGAGACTGCGTAGTCGTCCTCCGGCTGGACATAGAGATTGTAGCTCTGCAGCATCATGCGACGCTGCTCCAAGGCTTGGCGATCATCGTGAACTACTTCATGCCAATAATAATTCGCCAGATAGGTGGTCAACCCCTCGACCCAATTCCCCGCGTCATCGCGATTAAATACGGAATTGCCGATCCAGGAATGGACGATTTCGTGGCCTAAGGCATAGGGTTGCACATAGTGTCGCTTGATGCTGCCGCTGCCAAGGAGGGTGAAGGAGGGCATCCCAAGCCCACTGGCGAAAAAGTTTTCCACCACGGCAAATGCCTCAAATGGATAGTCTCCCAAGATCCTCACGTAGGCCTCAAGGTACTGTGCGGTGGCATCGAGATACTCATCGGCCAACGCAGCATTGTCGGCGAGGAAATACGTCTGAAGGTCGATCCGCTGCCCGGTGGCACTGTGCCACACTCGTGACTTGATCACAAAGCGGTTCGCCACCAGCGTGAAGGCCTCCGATCGGTCCAAGGCAACCCAGGTCGAGGAAACCTTCCCTCCATTCGTCACCTGGCTTTCCTTCCGCCCGGACGCAACAACCGTCCATCCTTGCGGCACCTGAGCCGTCATGCGATAGGTTCCGAATGACCCAGGAAGATCCGGGTACCATTGAGTTTCCCCGCTCAAATACACCCCTTCCTCTCCAATGTGACCTGCCGTTTCACTCGGCGTGACGAATCGCAAGTGACGAGGTTCCCTCGGTGGATCATTGAGAGGCCCACGATACGTCCAGGTCAGGGTCATCTTCCGACTATAGTCTCGTGGAAGAGTCACGGTCACCTGCTCACTTGATGCTTCGCCGGAACGCATCCTG
>JAMXAU010000089.1 GCA_024281365.1 Nitrospira sp. | reverse complement strand
GCGAGCGGTGCGGATTGTTTCATGACCCGTTCTTCCGCCGGTAGATTGGCCACCCGACTGACGAAGAGGTCTGCCACCTCTTGGCTGACTTTCTCCGTGGGCTGGTCTTCCAGGATCCACTCACCGCTTTGGTTGATCAACACGTACTCCTGATCTCTGGTTTTGACCGACAGCATGGCCACATCCGTATAGTCGAGGCCGAAGAGTCGTTTGTCTTGAAGAATGAAGAGGTCCTTCGTCAGGTCCTTGATCAGTCCCGGGTTGATGCGATAGAGCGGCGCGTCCGGTGCGGTTTCTGCGATGGCTTCGCCCTTCTGCGGGTCCGGTTGATAGAGCCGGACCGATTGGTCTCCGGCGGCGGTATGCAGGGTGATCTTCACTTTTGGTGTCGTCAAGCTCTTGGCAATGGTATCTCGTTCAGGGCCCGGATCAATGATGCCGAGCGCCTTCAGATCTTCGAGGCGAAACATCAAAGACCGCACTTCGTTTTGATCCGCTTCGGCTTCGATCGGATACCGGATCTTCCACGAAGGTTTGGGCTTATCCTTCGCCATGTTGTAGATCACGATTTCGGTCGTCGGATAGGTCAAGCGAACCCGTTCGATGTCATTCTGCACGAACTTCAACAGCTCCTTCCGCCGAAAGGTCATCAAGGACTTATTGACAAAATCCTTCGGCGCCAGACTGGTTAAGAGGATGCGATGATCCGACCCCCGCAGCACATACAGGGTATTGGACAGGGGCCCGCTGTTGCCGATGGCAATGGTCTCCTGTCGCGTGCCGGCTGTCACGGTGAGGGTGGTGACCGGCGGTTCGAGGCCAAATGCGATCAGCTGCGTGGTTTGGTCGTCCAGGGTTCTGGTGACGGTTCCGGTGACCAGCGCGCGAATGAGGGCTTGGACCTCGCGTGTATCGGCTTCGGTCCGAAGCGGAGCGACAATGGACCACTTCGCCGGTTCGGTCAGCTTGAGCTCAATCGGGCCCTGAGCGGTGGTGATGGAGAGGCCCGTGATAGCGGTTTCCGGAAACGGTAAGAGTTGTTTCTGTGCCGTCTCCTGTTTGTCTTCCTGTTGCTTGGCGGGAAACTCGACCAGGTAGAGATAGCCAGCCAGTCCAGTCAGAATTATCACCATGAGCACTGTGGGCCAGTAACGCATGGTCAGAGCGTGAAGCGTGAAGCGTGAAGGGTGAAGGGTGAAAGGTAAACGGTGAAAAGTGAAACGTAACGGATGATGGGCAAATTGATGAGGATGCTCTTCACGTTTGACGTTTGACGTTCCACGAATGTTCTGCGCATGTGTAGGTCTCTTACAGACGGCGGCGTTTTCTCCACACGATGAGACCGGTCAGGAAGGTCATGAGCGGCAGCAAAACAACCTGGATGTAAATCAGTGCGCGCTCCTGCGTGGGATTGGGCGTAAAGGGGTGCAACGCCGGCTCTCTCGGTGCGATGGAGATCAAGTCTCGTTCCTCGGCCAACCATCCGGTCGTATGGAGGAAAAAGTCGCTGTTGCCTGGGAAATTGAAGAAGGCGTTGGAGGCGAAGGTGGAGTTGCCGATCACCACAATGGCTGGGTGAGGTTTGCCCTCCTCCGGGGCCTTCTTGGGCGACAGGGCGGCCGCCATGGGAAGTGGTCCCTTGACGTCTTCTTTTTCGCTGAGGCTCACCACGCGGCCTTGCATATTCGTTTCAGCCCAGCTGTTGGGCGACGTTCTGGCGAGGGGGACAAAGTCCCAGTCTGTGCCGGTCTGCTCATCGAAGGTGATGTGTCGTGACAGCGGCAACAGCACGGCCGAGGTGAGATCTTGCGTGATCTCATGTTCCGTAAACGTTCTTACGAGCAGTGCGGTGAGGTCACCCTGCGCTAATCGATCTTGGAGATCCACCAGGACGCCGGGGCCCAGGCCTATTCCCCAGCGGGCCAGCAGTGTCTCGAGTCCTGTCTGGGTATCGGGATCAGCCAACAGCAACAGATGGCCGCCCTTTTCAACATACGAGTGAATGCGATCCTGTTCCTCTTTCATGACGGGACGACGTGGGCCGGCGAGGACCAGCACGGACGTATTGTCCGGCACGGCAGATTCCTTCAGGAGCGAGACCGTTCCAACATCATAGCCTTGACGAATCAAGGCCTCTTTCGCAATGAACAGACCATTCCGGTCTTTATCCTCGACGTTCAGCTCACTGTGGCCTTCAACGAAGACGATCCGTTTTTTCGAGTCCTTGGAGATCCGGATCAATGCGCCGGTCAGTTCGATTTCAGAGGGGGACGTCACGCGGATCGTTTGCCCGTTGCTCTCGAAGATGGCCGTGTCGGTCCGAAAGATGCCGTACGTCTGGGCCATCTTTGGTTGCTTTTCCGGATCGATGAATTCCACGCTCAGCTTAGTTGAGGCTTGCCGATAACTCTCCAAGCGTTCTTTGAAGGCCTGATAGCCAGGGTCCTTTTCTCTGGTGAAGACCGTGATCTTGACGTCTCGCGGGAGGGTCCGAAGCACTCGGTAGGTTTGGGGTGCAAGGGTATAGTTCTGGTTCTCCGAGAGATCCCACCGGACAGAATGTCGTGCTGCCAGAAAGTTCACGATCACCAGAATGCTCGTGAAGAATACGACCATCAGAAGGCTGTTGAGCCCCATCTTCGTTGAGCGCCGGCCCGAGAAGGCCTTGACGGTCTCGAAATGGAGGACAAAGAACGAGACCAGGCAAGCCAGCGCCAAGCCTTCAGAAATGGTCACGGCCCAGAGCCAGTCCGGTCGAAGGCTGTAGGCGACCATGCCACCGATGCCGAGCAGGATTCCTACAATGCCGAGGGGAAACGATTGAAGTTTCATTTCCAGCTGGTCGATTCCACGACTCGATGTGTCAAGAACAGCATGAGCACGAGGCCGCTTCCGAAGTACACCAGGTCGCTCGTATCGATTAGTCCCCGAACGAGGCGTTCGTAGTGCTCCATGTAGGATACGTACGAGATGACGTGACCCGCAGTGGTATCGCCGAAGAGGCTGCCCAGTCCGGCGATCAACCAGATCGTGAGCAACATGCCGAAGCTGACGAAGGCGGCGACGATTTGGTTTTCCGTGACCGCCGACGCGAACAGGCCCACGGACAGAAATAGGGCTCCCAGCAGTACCATGCCGAGGTACCCGGTCCAGATGGGATTCCAGTCAAAGTCGCTGAAGAGCATCAGGACTGTCGGGACCAATGTGGTGAGTCCGACCAACCCAAGATAGATCACAAACACGCTGACAAACTTGCCGACGACGATATCTGTGACCCGCAGCGGCGAGGTCAGCAAAAACTCGAAGGTTCGCAACTTGCGCTCTTCCGCGAACAACCGCATGGTCAATATGGGCAAGATAATCACGAGGACGATTCGCATGCTCGCGAAGAGATTCCGAAAGACCAGGTCGTTCAGGTTGATCTGCGCCGGCCCGCCTTGCATTTGCATCAATTGGATGGCCTGAGCGCCCGCGAATCCGACGTACAGGTAGGACAGTAGTCCGAAAATCAGCAGAAAAACCGCTCCGACCACATAGACGATGGGTGAGACAAAATAGACGCGTAGTTCCTTGGCAATGATGGCCTGTACAGGGGTCATACGTATTCTACCTGTCCTGATTCTCAGGGGAGGACATGCTCACCGTGGCCTCTGTTGCTTCAGTGGAGTGGTCTTCGTGACGTGTCAGCTGGAGGAAGACGTCTTCCAATGTCATAGATACCGTCCGGAGTTCGAGCAGCCCCCATTGGTTCATCACGGCGACACGTGCAAGTTCGTCGCGTAGGTCACGACCTAACTCACATTCAATGAGAAAGGTGCCTCCACCCTGTCCTGGAAGTACCTGAAGCACGCCTGGGATTGCCTGTAGTTTTGACTCACAGTCCGCTGGGCGGGATTTCAGCGTCAGCGAGACTTTTTCCGATTGACGCAGGCGCGCCGACAACTGCTCAGGGGTGTCTTCCGCGACAATCCGACCCTTGTTGATGATGACCACCCGCTGGCAGACGGCCGTCGCCTCGGGAAGGATATGTGTGCTGAGGATGACGGAATGCGAACCGGCCAAGCTCTTGATGAGTTCCCGGATTTCAATGATCTGTTTCGGGTCGAGGCCCACAGTGGGCTCGTCGAGAATGAGGACCGGAGGATCATGCAACAGGGCCTGTGCCAATCCAACACGCTGCCGATAGCCACGGGAGAGGTTCCCGATCAGTCGGTGCCGCACAGCACCCAGCTCAAGTCGCCCGATGGATTGGTCAAGTGCCGAGGTGAGTGTTGGCCCTGCCATGCCACGGAGTTGTCCGACGAAGGTCAGATATTCGGTGACGGTCAGTTCTTGGTAGACCGGCGGCGTTTCCGGTAGATACCCGATCTGCCGCTTCACCTCCAAGGGGTGATCGGTACAGTCGAACCCCGCGACGCGCGCCGTGCCCTCCGTTGCAGGCATAAAACAGGTCAGAATTCGCATCGTCGTGGTCTTACCGGCCCCGTTGGGGCCAAGAAAGGCCAGCACTTCCCCTTTGGCGACGGAAAAGGTGACGCGATCAATGGCCGTATGATGGCCGTACCGCTTTGTAATGTTGTGAACGTCAATCACGAAAGTGATATCGGTGCGAACAGCTGTGGAGAATGTGGAGCAGCACTGCTCTCGGGATAACAGCTCTACTCTGGGGGATCTTACTCACTCTGCCTGATGCAGTCAATATGGTGGTGGAATACAGTCTGCCGGGTGTTTCTGCGGAACTGGAATAAGCACGCACGACGCAGACGGCTGTCTCCCGGAATACATCCAGAAATAGTGAGCGTGCTGAAGCAGCACGGGGATCACAGCCCCTGTTCTTACCACCTGTCTCGAATACTATAAGGTGTTGAACTTATACTGTGCCTCGGTTATATAGAAGCTCCGTTCGATAGTCCATGCAGGTACTTTTTTGAACAGGGATTAGCTATACGGAGGTGGGGGGAGAGGGGTACTCCCGTCGGTGTTGTCGAAATGCCAGACCTTTCATACTCTGAGTCAATCGAAAATCAGAGTACGTCAGCATTCAGAGGGAGGTAAATCCAGTATGCACACGGACGTTCCCCACAATCGGCTCTTCTCGAAGAGTTCTTTTGCCTTGGCATTGTGTCTGTCCCTGGGTGCTTGCTCCTGGGTCCCCAAAGGGGAGGTGCAACTGGATGTCGGGATCAAGGATCGCGGGGTTGCCTCCTGGTACGGCGAACAGTTTCATGGAAGGCAGGCCGCGAACGGCGAGATATTCGATATGGAAGGGCTGACGGCTGCGCATCGGACGATCCCGCTCGGGAGTGTGGTCCGCGTCGTTAATTTGTCGAACGGCAAACATCTTCATGTGCGAGTGACCGACCGTGGGCCCTACGAAAAGGGGCGGATTCTCGACCTGTCCCACGGGGCGGCCGTCCTTCTCGGAATGGAGCGTGAGGGGGTTGCACATGTGCAGATCGAGGTTGTCGGCGCACGCCGTCCCGAGCTGCTGCTGCTGGCAGAGCAATTTCCCGGGCCAATGTGGTCCGTTCTGACAGACCGAATGCTTCCGGTTGGCCGGACGTCGCAGGGGATGACATCTCACGCGAGAAATTTCCCCGGCGATCTCTGGATTGCGAGGAGGAATCGGTGGGCTCTTGCCATGCTGTCCGTGGTAGACCCAATCCAGCTTCCGGTTGCTTCGTTGGTTCTTACCTGAGAGCCTCGAGATTGGTCCCTTTCTGGATGCCGAATGCTTGCCTTGCTAACGGGGTACTCGTAGGGGCTCATGAAGAGGCGGAACTTGCGGGAAGCACTCCCTAATTATGCAGGCTCATCTCGGGAACATCCGTATCGCCCCATTCAGGTTGACAGTGTGTAAAGCTCTCCACTAGACTGCACTCTTTCTATCAGCCCAAGACCATCATACGTGTGAATATTAAGGGGAGGCATGATTCGATGGCCAAGAAGCGCGCGCAAGAGTCGGATGAAGTGAAACTCAAGAAGAAAATTGCCACAAAGACGACCGATCACGGTAATCCGGAAGGGGATGCCGCCCTCCGCTCGTTGAAAAAACGATTAAAGCGGGAACAGCGCAAGCGACGAGCGTTGGTGCAGCGGAAAAAGCGGGCAGCCGGAAGCAAAGCCACCGCTTCTGCATCAGCCTAATCTCTCGTGGAAAAATCGTCTCACAGACGGACTGATTCTTATGGACTCCAAGACCAAACACTCCTCTCCAGATAACACTCCTCTCAGCCAGCAATCCGGGGATGAGTCGGCCGCTGAGGTCGTCGCTGAACGTCTGCAGGCTGAGTCTCCTTCCGTCGAGCCGGAACCGGCTGGCTCAGGCATGGTTGCGCTCGAAGAAGAGCAGGTCAAGGACGAGATCGATATCCAGATCGATCTATTGGCCGATCCTGACTGGGTGGTCCGACGAGAAGCCGTGATCACGCTAGGGGAAATGGGGGACGAACGGTGTGTCGAGCCGTTGGCCCGTGCGTTGCGTGATGGTGATTGGCAGGTTCGTGAGGTCGCCATCGAAGCGATGGGCCAGGTGGGATCTCCTGCCGTCGAGACGCTCCTCAAGCTCCTCCGTGACTGGGAGGTGCGCAAGTACGCCATTGCAGCCCTCGGAAAAATACGCGACGAGCGGGTACTGGATCCCCTGATGCTTCAGCTGCGGAACGATGAGTTTAAAGACGATGCGATCGATGCCTTGGTCGCATTGGGTGCGCCCTCCGTCGAGAAGCTCATCCCTGCCCTTCGTGATAAGGATGAAAACGTTCGGAAATGCGCTGTTCTCGCGTTGGGACGGATCAAGAGTAGCGAAGCCATCGATCCTCTCATTCAGATGCTTGGTGACAAAGACTGGTTTACACGATTGACGGCAGCCGCGGCCCTGGAATCAATCGGCGACGATCGTGGGCGTGAGGCGATCAAGCCGTTGCTCAAAGACTCCGATATGGTCGTCAAAATGCGGGTCGAGCGGATTTTAGCGAAGTGGAAGAAGCAGCCGACCTCTGAACCTGCCAACGCTTGAACTATTTGTTCAGCTGTTGATCCATCCGTTGTTGCAGGTCCTCCATCTTCTTGAACGCGACCTGTTTCCCCGTCGCCAGTTCCAATTGAACGTCCCGCAGCGAATCGACTAAATGGCGCAGCGCTGCGGTTGCGTCATCACCCTTTGCTCCCTTTGTCATGGTCTCTATTGCGTCGATGACAGCCGTGAGCTCCTTCGCTGCCTCGGCATGCTTTTGGTCGATCACGTATACCTTTGCCTGTACGAAGCGAGACTTGGCTTCGACAAGTCCCTGACGACGACGGAGATCGCGCTCGATTCCGAGCGTGGTATCCATGACGTTTTTCGACACCTCCTTCAACGATTGCTGGAGGTCGGAGACGGACTGTTGTAATGTGCCTACGGGTCGTTGCCCAACGTAATAGCCTGCCCCGAACGCGCCGACTAGAAGCAACAAAACTGTGAGAAATTTGGCCATAGTGGTCCTGCGTTAGCGGCGTCGTTTTGATGTCGGTTGCTTGGCGAGTTGCTGGAGGAGGCCGTTCGCCGCCGCAATGCGTACCGCCTCATCGGTGTCACGTAACCCTTGTAGCAAAATAGGGATGGCTCTGTCGTTGCTTTTTCGCAATGCCTTGGCGGCCGACAACCGAGGGAGCGGCTGTTGGTCTGACAGGAGCGCCTGCAATATTGTGAGCGCCTGCTCCTCATCCGGTGAGGCACTCAAGGCTTGGGCTGCTGCACCACGTATGGATGGATCGGGATGTCGGGCCAGCTCGGCCGCCAAGGCGATGGCTGAGGTATCACCAAGGCGAAGGAGTCCTTCTGCAGCATTGGCACGGACGTGAGCATCGGGGTCGCGAGTCATTGCCGAGAGCAGCGGCCGGGTATCCTTGATACCCAGTTTGCCGAGGCTTGCGGCCGCGACCGCGCGAATCATCGCGCTCTCGTCTCCAATAGCATGTGTCAGAGGGGCGGCGCCATCGGGAGATCCAAATTCCCCCAGCGCACCGGCAGCAAAGGCACGGACTGATGGATCGGGATCATAGACGGCTTGCGCAAGGACGGCGAGGCTCGCCGGGCGTTTGAGGCGCCCCAAGACGCCCAATGCCGCCATTCTGGATTCAGCGTCCGGTAACGTTGCGGCACTGGTAATCTCAGCCAGCTGTTCGGACTGGCCCAATTTCACCAAGGCTGCGGAAGCAAAAATGGACTCAGGGCCATCCTCGGTACGAGCCACGTCCATCAATCGTTGTCGAACATCGGTGGCGTTTCCTTCGCCGAGGGCGGTCATGGCGGCAATGCGGACGGTCGGCGTTGCATCTCGCAAGGCACGGCGCAAGGGACCGGATTGTGCCGCGAGGCCGGATTTTCCGATCGCCTCGGCGGCTCGTGCCCGCACGACGACGGATGGATCCAGCAATCCATCCTCCAGAATGGCTGCGGTTTCCGGCAGTCCCAACTCCGCCAGGGCTGAGTACGCGGCGATCCGAATATGTTCCTTGCGGTCTCGTACGTGGCTGGTGATCATGCCGAGCGCCAAGGGACGAAGCAGCGCGGCATCGTGAGATTGCCCCGGCTGGGTCAGTTTGGAATAAATGGAGAGGGCCTCGTCTGTTCGTCCAAGGCGGACATAGCTCTGCAAGACGAGGCGGAGAAACTCTTTAGAAGGTGTCGCATCTGGCGGAAGACTTCGGTAGAGCGCTGTGACTTCCGGGTACTCACCTGCCTTGAAGAAGGCGCTAGCCTTCGATTCAATAGGAGACGGTGTTCTTGTGGTGGCAGCTACGACAGGCAGTCCAACAAGCAACACGATCAGCCCGACAATCGCGATCGCAACGGCAACCAGGTGAGGAAACCGCATGCGCAACAGCCTCCGGCTCGATCGCTCGAACCACATTACCATGTCGCAGGCATGCGCACCGTGGCGGCGCGGTACATCAGGCTGACGTAGTCCTTCAACATGCGCGTGGTGGAGAACTGGGGCGCGGTGGTGCGAATACATTCCTTCACCATTTGCAGCCAGCCACGAGGGATTCCGTCACGATCTCGCTGATAGAACAGTGGAACGACTTCCTGTTCCAGCAGGCGATAAAGTTGTTCACCATCGTGATGATCTTGAGCCTGCGCGTCCGCCTGTTCGCTCAACGGTTGGATGCCCCATCCATTGGCTCCGTTGTACCCTTCAACCCACCATCCATCCAGGACGCTGAGGTTCAACACGCCGTTCAGGGCGGCTTTCATGCCGCTGGTGCCGCTGGCCTCCAGGGGAAAGCGAGGCGTGTTCAACCAAATATCGACACCTTGCACGAGGTACTTTGCCATATGCATTTCGTAGTCTTCAAGAAATGCGACGCGACCACCGAGCTTGTGATCGTGACAGAACGACAGCACTTCATGGATGAAATACCGGCCCGGCTCATCGGCCGGGTGGGCCTTGCCGGCGAAAATCAGTTGGACCGGCCGCCAACGGTCTTGGAGCAGTACTTTGAGCCGTTCAAGGTCTCGGAAGAGCAGAGTGGCGCGTTTGTAGGTTGCAAACCGTCTGGCAAACCCAATGGTCAGAGCTTCCGGGTCCATGAGCGTTCCGCGTGTGAGCACTTGTGAGGGTTGGAGATGCCCATGCATCCAGCCGGCTCTGGCCCGCTCCCGGATAAAGCCCATCAGTTTCCGTTTCATGGCTTGGCGAACCGCCCACAATTCATGGTCAGGAACATCCATGACCCGTTGCCACAT